>CAXBNO010000081.1:0-9667 GCA_963976775.1 uncultured Kordiimonadales bacterium | reverse complement strand
AATCGTGCCGAGAACCAGTGCGGACCCGATCCGGGCACCTAGACGCAGGTCACTTTCAGCCACTGCGTCCGCCAAAGCGCCGCTCACGCTGCCCGAAGATCTCGACGGCCTGCTGCAACTGCTCCAGTCCGAAATCCGGCCAGAGCGTATCGTCGAAGACAAGTTCCGAATAGGCTGCCTGCCAGAGCAGGAAGTTGGAAAGCCGCTGCTCGCCGCTGGTGCGGATCAGCAGATCAGGAGCCGGGACATCGGGAAGATCCATGTGCCGGGCCACGGCAGCCTCGTCAATATCCGACGGATCAAGCCTGCCTGCCGCGACCTCTGCCGCCAGCCGTCTTGACGCGCGCACGATCTCCCCCTGACCGCCATAGTTCAGCGCAATGATCAGCGTCAGCGCGCTGTTCGACCGCGTGGTCTCCTCCGCCTGGTCCATCAAGGCACAGATATCGTCGGAGAGGCCGTTCCGATCACCGATGAAACGGACCCGAATGTCATTGCGGTGGAGGTCCGCGATCTCGCGCCGCAGATAGTGTTTCAGCAGGGACATCAGGTCGCGGACCTCATCCGCCGGACGACGCCAGTTCTCGGAGGAGAAGGCAAACAGCGTCAGATAGGGCAGGCCGATCTCCCGCGCGGCGCGCACCGTGGCCCGCACCGCGTCCGCACCCTTCCGGTGACCGGCGACATGCGGCAGGCCGCGCGCCTTCGCCCAGCGTCCGTTGCCATCCATGATGATGGCCACATGACGCGGCAGGGTCGCGGAGGCTGTCAGGGGGTCGGGATTGGACACGGGATCAGACCTGCATGATTTCCTGCTGCTTGACCTCCAGCACCTCGTCGATCTCCTTGATCGTCCGGTCGGTTTCCGACTGTACCTCGTCGGAGTAGAGCCGCTGGTCGTCCTGGCTCATCTCGCCAGACTTCTCCAGCCGCTTCAGTTCGTCCATCGCGTGGCGGCGGATATTGCGCACCGCGATGCGGCCCTGCTCCGCGTACTGCCCCGCGACCTTGGTCAGGTCCCGGCGGCGTTCCTCCGTCAGTTCCGGAATGGGTACGCGGATCGTGCTGCCTTCGGTGGCGGGGTTCAGTCCCAGTCCGGAGTTGCGGATTGCCTTCTCCGCCGCACCGACATTGTTGCGGTCCCATATCTGGACCGAGATCAGACGCGATTCGGGCACGTTGACGGTGCCGATCTGGTTCAGGGGCATGTCGCTGCCATAGACATTGACGACCACGCCATCCAGCAGTGACGCCGACGCGCGACCGGTGCGGAGACCTGAGAAATCCTTCTTCAGGGCCTCCACCGCGCCATTCATGCGCCGCGTGAGGTCGTCGAGATCAATTTCCGATTCTGCCATTGCCCTGTACCTGCCCTGCTTTGGTCCGGCCTGTCGTGCGGCCCCTATGCGTTGTCGATTGTTGTGGAACGGCCATTCCCTGTCAGAGCCTCGGCGATACCGCCTTCGCCATCAAGCGCGAAAACCATGACGGGAATATGGTTCTCCCGCGCCAGTGCAAAGGCTGCAGTGTCCATGACCTGGAGATCCTTCGCCAGTGCCTCGTCGAAGGTCAGCCGGTCGTAGCGTGTCGCGGACGGGTCCTTCTTCGGGTCGGCGCTGTAGACGCCATCCACCTGGGTCGCCTTGGCGATCAAATCGCATTTCAGCTCCGCCGCCCGCAGCGCCGCAGCCGTATCCGTCGTGAAGAAGGGATTGCCGGTGCCACCGACGCAGATCACCACTTCCCCCCTGTCGAGGGCGGCAAGCGCGTCGTCGCGCACATAGGGACGACAGACCGTCGGCATCGGAATGGCCGACCAGGCATGTGCGACAAGTCCGGCAGCGCGGAGCGCGTCCGCCAGAGCCAGACCATTCATCACCGTCGCCAGCATGCCCATGTGATCGGCGCTGGCCCGGTCCATGCCCGCCGCAGCGGTCTTCACGCCACGGAACAGGTTGCCGCCGCCGACAACGATGGCCATCCCGGTGCCGGCACGGACCGCGTCGGCAATGTCACCGGCAATCCGGTTGAGAGTGGGGAAGTCGATACCGAAGGCGGTATCGCCCATCAGGGCCTCGCCAGAACATTTGAGCATCACCCTGCGGTGACCAGATGTGTCCGGCATGGTTCAAGGCTCCCTGGTTTCCGGCGGAATCGGGGGCGGCATGAGCCGCCCCCCTCATCCAGCCTGTATCCTGCCGTCGATCAGTTGCCGGTTGCGGCAGCGACCTCGGCAGCGAAGTCCGATTCGGCCTTCTCGATACCCTCACCCAGCGCAAAGCGCCGGATCGCGGTGATCGTGATCGTGCCGCCCGCATCCTTCGCCGCGTCGGCCAGGGCCTTCTTCACGGTCTGGTCCGGGTCGATCACGAAGGCCTGCTCCAGCAGCACCACTTCCTGATAGTACTTGCGCAGACGGCCCTCGATCATCTTGTCGACGATCTCGGCGGGCTTGCCGGAGGCCAGAGCCTGCTCCCGCAGGACCGACCGCTCACGCTCGACCAGGTTCTGGTCCAGATCGGCAACGTCGATGGACTGCGGGTTGGCGGCGGCAACATGCATCGCGACCTGGCGACCGAAGGCCTCCAGCTTCTCCGTATCGCCGGAGCCTTCCAGGCCGACCAGGATACCGATCTTGCCCAGACCCGGCGCGGTGGCGTTGTGCACATAGCTGCAGACGACGCCTTCGCTGACCGAGATGCAGTCCGCACGGCGGAGCGACATGTTCTCGCCGATGGTCGCGATGGCGTTGGTCAGTTCCTCCGCAACGGTCCGCCCCGAACCGGGAAAGTCCGCCGCATTGACCGCATCCAGATCACCATTGTTCGCCAGCGCGATGCCGGCGATCGTGCTCACCAGATTCTGGAACCTGTCGTTGCGGGCCACGAAATCGGTCTCGGAATTGAGCTCGATCATCGCGCCCTGCTTGCCGTCGGTGACAACGCCAACCAGACCTTCCGCTGCGGTGCGACCGGCCTTCTTGGCCGCCGCGGCAAGACCCTTCTTGCGCAGCCAGTCCACTGCCGCCTCGATGTCGCCATCGTTCTCCGCCAGCGCCTTCTTGCAGTCCATCATGCCGCCGCCGGTCTTCTCGCGCAGTTCCTTGACCAGCGCTGCCGTGATCTGAGCCATTACTCGCCCTCTTCTCGTCAGATATTTCGCATCAATCCCGAACCCGGTGAGGCTCAGGCCTTCGGAGCCTCACCGGCCTCTTCGGCAGCGGTCTCGGCAGCCGGAGCTTCGGTGGCCGGGGCCTCCTCGGCAGCGGCTTCCGGTGCAGCTTCAGCAGCAGCTTCCGCTTCCTCGGCGGCGATCACCGGCTCCTCGATCGGCTGCTCCAGGGCACCGATGTCCTCGTCCGCCGCACCCATTTCCGCCTGGATGCCATCAAGCACGGCCTGGCTGAACAGGTCGCAGTAGAGGTTGATGGCGCGCAGCGCGTCGTCATTGGCCGGGATCGGGTGGTCGATGACGGTCGGATCGGCGTTGGTGTCGCAGATACCGATGACCGGAATGCCCAGCTTGCGGGCTTCGGCCACGGCGATCTTCTCCTTGCCTGTGTCGATGACGATCATGACGTCCGGCAGGCCACCCATTTCCTTGATGCCGCCGAGGGCCATGTCCAGCTTGTCACGCTCCCGCGTCAGCTGCAGGGTTTCCTTCTTGGTCAGGCCCGTCTGTTCCTGAATCAGCAGCTCCTCCAGCTCGCGCAGGCGGCGGATGGAGTTGGAAACGGTCTTCCAGTTGGTCAGCGTGCCGCCGAGCCAGCGATGGTTCATGTAGAACTGGGCGCAGCGCTTCGCAGCCTCGGCCACCGGGCCGGATGCCTGGCGCTTGGTGCCGACGAACAGCACACGGCCACCGGACGCAACCGCGTCGCGCACGACCTTAAGGGCCTGGTGCAGCAGCGGGGCGGTCTGGGAGAGGTCGACAATGTGGATACCATTGCGGGCGCCGAAGATGTACGGCTCCATGCGGGGGTTCCAGCGGTGGGTCTGATGACCGAAGTGGGCGCCTGCTTCCAGCAGATGGCGCATCGAAACGTCTGGCAGAGCCATGAACCGATTTCCTTTGTTTCCGGTTGTGCCTCCGCAGGACTGTGATCCGACCCGTCAGGGGCCGAACACCGGAAGGACAGACGGGGCTTTCTCTCCGCTGTCCCAAATCCTGCGTGCGTGATGGGGCGGGTCATACAGCCCCTTGGCCCCACTTGCAACCCCGCAACGGGCGGATATCCGGGGGTTGCGCGCGAAATCGGCAGCGGTCGCCGGAATGCGTGCCTCAGATCTCCGCCACATCGATGACACCGCCGATCGACTTCAGCGATTGCCGCACCGAACGGTCAATGCGAAACGCGGCAGGCAGTTCCATCGCCACCTCGTTCATCGCCCGGGTGTCCCGCAGGGTAAGCTGGACAAGACCGCGTCCGCCCTTGGCGCGCTGCAGGATGGACCGGATGGTGGGCAGGGCATCCGGCCTCGCCAGCGTGATCCGTGCACCCGCCGCTGCGTCGGCGACGAAGGCGTCGATGTCCTCCGCGCCCAGCAGGGTCAGCGTCGGTTCCTCCCGGTCCCGCCTGATCTCGACCCGGAAGACACCGTTCCAACCGACCTGCAGCTTTTCGCGATACTCATTGAGCACATCGCCGAAACACAGGATCTCGCATTCCCCGGACGGGTCGGAGAGGCCGATGAAGGCAAATGCCCGGCCCTTGGCGGAGCGGCGGACCTGCAGCGCGGAAATGCTGCCTGCCAGCATCAGCGAGGTCATGCCGTCGGCAAAGGCATCCGGCAGACGATCCAGCGCCCAGACCCCCTTCTGCCGCAGGCGCTGCTGATAGTCGTCGAGGGGGTGACCGGACAGGTAGAAGCCAATGGCCCCGCGCTCCTCGGCCAAGCGTTCCAGATCATCGAACTGCGGCGAGTCGGGCAAGGGCGGACGGTCGCCGCCGGAACCGGCATCCGAACCGGCGTCAGAACCACCGCCGAACAGCCCCATCTGGCCGCTGGCCCTGTCGGCCGCCTGCCGCGACGCATATCCCAGCAGCACGTCCAGTGACTTGATGACCTGGCGGCGGTTGGCATTCAGACTGTCGAAGGCGCCGGCACGGGCCAGGTTCTCCAGTTGCCGCTTGTTCAGGGCGGAGGTCTCGACGCGGGTGATGAAGTCGAACAGGTCCCTGAATGGCCCGCCCTCATTCCTGGCGCGAACGATGGCGGCCATGGCATCGCGCCCGACATTCTTGATCGCGGCCAGCGCGTAGCGGATGCCGAGTTCCTGCCCGTCCGCATCCCGCTCCACCCCAAAGACAACGCCGGAGGCGTTCACGTCCGGTGCCAGCATGGGAATCTTCAGCCGCTTCAGTTCCTGGCGGAAGACATCCAGCTTGTCGGTATTGCCCATGTCGAGGGTCATCGACGCGGCCATGAAGGCCGCCGGATGGTTCGCCTTCAGCCATGCGGTCTGCCAGGCCACCAGCGCATAGGCCGCCGCATGGGACTTGTTGAAACCGTAGCCCGCGAACTTCTCGATCAGTTCGAAGACATGGTTGGCGATGCGGTCGGTGACATTGTTGCGCTGCGCGCCCTCTGCGAAGCGGGCCCGCTGCTGGTCCATCTCCGACTTGATCTTCTTGCCCATGGCCCGCCGCAGCAGGTCCGCCTCACCCAGGCTGTAGCCCGACATGACCTGGGCGATCTGCATCACCTGTTCCTGATAAACGGGAATGCCATAGGTCTCGGCCAGGATCGCCTCCAGCATCGGATGCGGATAGTCCGGCGCCTCCCGCCCGTGCTTGGTGGCGATGTACTTCGGGATATTGTCCATCGGGCCGGGGCGGTAGAGCGCGACGATGGCGATGATGTCCTCGAACTTGTCGGGTTTCATCTGGCGCAGCACATCGCGCATGCCCGAACTTTCGAGCTGGAACACGCCCACCGTCTCACCGCGCCCCAGCATGGCAAACGTGGCCTCGTCGCCCTCCGGTATGTCGGCGACGGTCATGTCCAGGCCGCCGTCGCGGACATGCCCGATGGCACGGTCCAGCACGGTCAGTGTCTTCAGCCCCAGGAAGTCGAACTTCACCAGCCCTGCCGATTCCACGTATTTCATGGAGAACTGGGTTACCGGCATGTCGGACTTCGGATCGCGATAGAGCGGCACCAGCTCGTCCAGCCGCCGGTCGCCGATCACCACACCCGCCGCATGGGTCGAGGCATGGCGGTAAAGCCCCTCCAGTTGCAGGGCCTGATCGATCAGATGGCGGACGGCGTCATCGTCGCGATATTCCGCCTTCAGCGCCGGTTCCTGTTCCAGCGCCTCCTTCAGGGTCACCGGATTGGCCGGATTGTTCGGCACCATCTTGGAGATCCGGTCGACCTGGCCATAGGGCATCTGCAGCACGCGCCCGACATCGCGCAGCACCGCGCGGGCCTGCAGCTTCCCGAAGGTGATGATCTGCGCCACCTGGTCATGGCCGTACTTGTCCTGCACGTAGCGGATGACCTCATCGCGGCGGTCCTGACAGAAATCGATGTCGAAGTCGGGCATGGACACGCGTTCGGGGTTCAGGAACCGCTCGAACAGCAGCCCGTAGCGCAATGGGTCCAGGTCGGTGATGGTCAGCACATAGGCCACCAGCGACCCGGCACCGGACCCGCGCCCCGGACCCACCGGGATGCCCTGCCCCTTGGTCCACTGGATGAAGTCGGCAACGATCAGGAAGTAGCCGGGGAAATCCATGTCGATGATGATGCCGAGTTCCAGGTCCAGCCGTTCCCGGTAGACCTTCTCGTCAACCTCGATCCCCTTCTCCGCCATCGTGGCCAGGCGCGCATCAAGACCCGCATTGGCCATGGCGCGCAGTTCATCTGCCTCGCTGCGGCCTGCCGTCGTGGGGAAGCGGGGCAGGATCGGGTCGCGCCGGGGGGCCATGAATCCGCAACGGCGCGCGATCACCAGCGTGTTGCTGATCGCCTCCGGCACATCGGCGAACAGCGCCTTCATCTCGTCGGCACTCTTGAAACGGTGCTCCGGCGTCAGGCGGCGACGTTCCGTCTGGCTGACATAGGCACCCTCCGCCACGCAGATCAGGGCATCATGGGCGTCATACATGCTCCTTTCGAGGAAGAAGCAGTCGTTGGTGGCGACCAGCGGCACATCCTCTGCCAGCGCCATGTCGATCATCACCTGCTCGACCTGATCCTCCGCCGCCAGGCCGTGACGCTGCAGCTCGACATAGGCGCGGCCCGGAAACAGGTCCGCCATCCGGCGCAGCCAGGTCCGCGCCGCAGCCTCGTCCCCATCCGCCAGCAACCGCCCGAGCGGTCCCGAAGCGCCGCCGGTCAGTAGGATCAGCCCGTCGGTCAGACCGTCGAACTTCCCGTCCGCCAGATGGGTATCGAGGCCGGGATCGGTTTCGAGGAATGCGGAGGAAACCAGCTTCATGAGGTTGCGGTAGCCGACCGCGTCCTGCACCAGCAGGACGACAGAGCCCAGACGCGGGCGCGGCAGCGCCGAGCCCTGTCGCTGCTCCATGCCGAAGGCAACGGCGAGCTGGCAGCCGATGATCGGCTGCACCCCCGCCTCCGCCAGGGCAGGGCCGTATTCCATGGCACCAAAGAGGTTGTTGGTGTCCGTCACTGCGACGGCCGGCATGCCGAACGTCGCCGCCTTTGCCGCCAGATCCTTTGACCGGATCGCCCCCTCGGACAGGGAGTAGGCACTGTGCAGCCTCAGATGTACGAAATCGGCATGACCCATGGTCCGGCCCCCAGCGACGTGTCGCGGGACCGGTCGGACACCGGGATAGGTGCCCGGAGAGAATCCCGCATCAGGGACCGATCATCGTTGCTGAACGACCGTCTGTCGCGGTTCACCCGCCGGGGATGCCGAAATTTCCTGTGGAAAAGCTGTTGACGAATTGGCCTGCGGTCAACCGCCGACGACCGTGCTGATGATCTCCCCCCAGGCCGCGAAAGCGCCCCAGAGCCCCACAAGCGTTGCCAGTCCACACGCGTCCTTGACCCAGTCCATCATCACCTCCTGCATCTCGTTGCTGGAAGTGATGTTCCATTAATGTTCTCTTTGAGTCAACATGTGTTCGCAAACAAAATAGGAACACGTGCCATGATACCTCAAAATTCCGCGTCAGCGATCCGCCCTTCGGACAGGGTTACCGCCCGGTCCATGCTGGCCGCCAGGGCCAGGTTGTGGGTCGCCAGCAGCACGCCGATGCGGGACTCCCGGGCGATCTGGATCAGATGCGCGAACACCCGGTCTGCCGTCTTCGGGTCCAGATTGCCGGTGGGCTCGTCCGCCAGCAGGACACGGGGCAGGTTGGCCACGGCGCGGGCGATGGCAACGCGCTGCTGCTCGCCCCCCGAAAGCCGCGCCGGCCGGTGGCTGGCCCGGTCCGCAATGCCCAGCATTTCCAGCAGTTCGCCTGCGCGCTGCCGCGCGACCGGCTTCGACTTTCCGGCAATCATCTGCGCCAGCATGATGTTCTCCGCCGCCGAGAACTCCGGCAACAGGTGATGGTACTGGTAGACGAAGCCGAGCGAACTGCGCCGTGTCACGGTCCGCTCCGCCTCCGACATGCGGGCGCTGCTCTGACCGGCAATCACCACGTCGCCCTGATCCGGGCGCTCCAGCAGACCGGCGATCTGCAGCAGGGTCGACTTGCCCGCCCCCGAGGGCCCGACCAGGGCCACGATCTCACCCGGTCGCACGTCCAGCGAGGCCCCGTCGAGCACACGCAACTCGCGCTCCCCCTGGCGGAAGGTACGCCCGACGCCATCCAGCCTGAGCGCGATCTCACTCATAGCGCAGCGCCTCCACCGGATCGAGGCGGGCCGCCCGCCAGGCCGGATAGATGGTGGCAACAAAGGACAGGCCGAGGGCCATCAGCAGCACGCCGACCACCTCCCCCGTCTCCATCCGCGCCGGGATCTGCGACAGCCAGCGGATTTCCGGTGACCAGAGCACGGTGCCGGTCAGGCTTTCCAGGAACACCCGGATGGCGTCGATGTTGAGGCAGAAGACCACGCCCAGCGCGAAACCGGCCAGCGTGCCGACGACCCCGATGCTGGCCCCGGCGATCAGGAACACGCGCATCACCGAACCCCGTGCCGCGCCCATGGTGCGCAGGATGGCAATGTCGCGCCCCTTGTCCTTCACCAGCATGATCATGCTGGAAATGATGTTGAAGGCAGCCACCAGGATGATCAGGGTCAGGATCAGGAACATCACGTTCCGCTCCACCTGCAGCGCGGCAACGAAGGATGCATTTGCCCGCTGCCAGTCCACCACGCGGATTCCGGCGCCCGAGAACATGCCGTAGATGTCACCGGCCCGCGCCGCCGCGTCATCGGCACTGTCCAGCACCACCTCGATCCCCGTCACGCCGTCACCGGTGCGGAAATAGCGCTGCGCCTGCGGCAGGCCCATGAAGATGTAGCTGGAGTCATACTCGTACATGCCGACTTCGAACAGCGCGACAACCTGATAGGTGGCGAGTCGCGGCACGAACCCCATCACCGTCGTCGTGCCCTTGGGCGAGATCAGCGTCACCTTGTCCCCGACACTCAGGCCGAAACGTTCCGCCATCCGGGTCCCGATCATGATCGTCGCCGGTTCAGCGAGCGCAGCGGCGGAACCGGCGCGGAGG
>CAXBNO010000080.1:0-9718 GCA_963976775.1 uncultured Kordiimonadales bacterium | reverse complement strand
CACGCCCGTGCCGCGCGAGACGATATAGAGCTCGTCCTGATCGTGCGGCGTCTGCGGGTCGGTTCCGCGCGGCGCATAGAACCGCAGCGTCATGGTCCCGTGCTCCATCAGCAGCGCCGAAGCGCGCCCCGGACTGGGGGGCGTCGTTCGTGCCTGTTCCAGTGTCGCGCGAATGTCCATCTGCCCCCTCCCCATCAGTCGTTTCAGACCTACAGACCGTAACGGCTCCAATGCAGCCTGTCTTCGATTCCGGCCAGAACCTCTCCGGTCATCTGCCCTGCACTGCTGCTGCCACCGCGCAGCAGTCCGCGCAGGGGGGAGCGAAACGCTCCTTCAGGAACGATGTCGTCTCGGCGATGCCATCGATCAGGCCAAGGCGTTCGGCTTCCTCACCCAGAAACACATCACCGGAGAATATCTCCTTGTAACGCCTGCGGTTCAGTTTGTCGCCGCGACGGCTCTTCACCTGGTCCATGAAGGTGTCGTGGATCTGTGACTGGATCTCCTTCAGACGCTCCACATCCTCTTCCTGCTCTGCGGAAAACGGGTCGAGGAATGATTTCTTCTCGCCCGCCGCATGGACACGCCGCTCGATTCCGAACCGTTCGAGCAATCCCTTGAAACCGAACCCGGCCGAGATGACGCCGATGGAGCCGACGATGGAAGCCCGGTCGGCATAGAGCTCGTCGCCCGCTGTCATCAGCCAGTAGCCGCCGGAGGCCGCCACATCCTCCGCGAAGGCCAGCACGGGCACGTTCTTCTCCTCCGCCTTGCGGCGGATGGCGCTGGCGATCAGCGCGGACTGCACCGGGGATCCGCCCGGGCTGTTGATGACCAGAGCGACTGCAACCAGCCGTTTCGGGCGGAATGCCTGCTCGATCCGGCTCTCCAGCGCAGCCATGTTGAGGGCGGCGGGGCGAAAGGGAGCACTACCGCCCGGGGAAATCACGCCCTGCAAGCGCAGAACCGATACGACGGGTGTCGCGCGCCACTTCCGGAAGCGGGCAATGGGGCGCTGAAGAAATCCTGGTTTGCTGTTCATCACCCTGATGTGCGGCAGCAGGGAGCGGCTTGCAAGGGTATGCGCGGTCTCATGTCCAGATTATCGGTTCTGCATCGCGCATGATGCCGTTGGCCAGCGGCGTGTCACGCCCGTCCGCCTCATGCAACGCAAGCGCAGGCAACTCCTGCACCGCGCCATCCTCACCTGGCCGCAGCCGCAGCAGCACCCGCTTCGCCGGACGACCTGTGCGACTGCCGAGGGGGAGGATATCAAGCGCGCAATCAGCAGGCAGCACATCACGTACCTCGGCCAGCCGTTCATGGCGCAGGATCAGCACCGCGTGTCCGCCGGGCGCGATCAGGCGCATGGCAGTGCCGATCCATGCACTCAGAGGTACAGCGCCCTCCAACCGCGCAATTTCACGCGCCGCATCCGGTGAACGGCGGAACCGGGCGGCATCGAAATAGGGCGGATTGGCCAGCACCAGATCGAAGGACCGGTCCGCGAACGGCGCCACACCGACATCACCGACACAGACCATTCCGCGACCTGCGGCGGCATTTGACGCAATATTGATCGCGGCCAGAGCGGCGATCCCAGGCTGCACTTCCAGGCCGACAAAGGTGACATCGGAACGCCTGGCGGCAAGTGACAGCATCGGTAAACCGGTGCCGCAACCCAGTTCAAGCACCCGCCCCCCCGGACGCGGATGGCAGGCCGCAGCCAGCATCACCGCATCGGAACCACTGCGAAAGCCCCTTGCAGGCTGCCGCAGGGCCACGCGGCCCCCCAGGATCAGATCGTCGGTAAAGCCTGTCATTCCGGCTCAGATCAGCTCCGCGATGCGCAGCAGGTCCTTCGCTGCAGCCTCGTCATCATCATCAACCATCAGACGCCGCGGGAAGACTCCGATGGAGCCCTCCATGACACTGATGTTCTGGTCAAAGCGCAGGGAAGCGATCCCCTCCCCCTTCAGCAGGGCCTCGGCAAAGGAAAGCGCAACCAGATCGTTGGTGCGAAAGACTTCGACCATTTCCCTGTCCGTTCCTGCCAGAGGCGACAACACGTCCCGCGTCCGCCGCTTGACGGACCTTCGTCCCAATCTATTCTCAGGTACAAGATTTCGCCAGTCGCAGCGTGAATGGAGCATCCAGCGTGTCGAACGTGGTTTCCCTGAAGGACGAAACGGCCAGGCCCGCCGCCGGACTGGCGCGACTGCGGTCGCTGGTCGAGCGCGATCTGGACCGGGTCAATCAGGTGATCATGGACAAGATGCAGTCCGAGGTCGCGCTGATCCCCCAGCTTGCCAGTCACATCGTCGCCGCCGGCGGCAAGCGACTGCGCCCGATGCTGACACTCGCGGCGGCCGACCTGTGCGGATACCAGGGCGACCGGCAGGTCAGTCTTGCCGCCTGTGTCGAGTTCATCCACACGGCAACGCTGCTGCATTATGATGTGGTGGATGAAAGCGATCTGCGCCGGGGCAATGCCACGGCGAATGCGGTCTTCGGCAACCAGGCCAGCGTGCTGGTGGGTGATTTCCTGTTCAGCCGCGCATTCCAGCTGATGGTGGCGGATGGGTCGCTGGAAGTACTGGCGATTCTCTCCAAGGCTTCTGCGGTCATCGCGGAAGGTGAGGTGCTGCAGCTCATCACCACCAACGACACCGAAACGACGGAAGACGCCTATCTCGACGTGATCTCCGCCAAGACAGCCGCGCTGTTCTCCGCCGCCTGTCGTGTCGGCGCAATCGTCGCGGAGGCACCCAAGGCCGAGGTCGAGGCGCTGGATTCCTACGGGCGCAATCTCGGTATCGCGTTCCAGCTGATTGATGATGCGCTGGATTATTCGGCACGGCAGGCAACGCTCGGCAAGACCGTCGGTGACGACTTCCGGGAAGGCAAGATCACCCTGCCTATCGTGCTGGCCTTCCGCCGTGGCACACCGGAGGAACGCCAGTTCTGGCGGCGCTGCCTGGAAGACATGGAACAGACCGAGGATGATCTGGCGCGCGCCCAGGGTCTGATCCAGAGCCACGACGCCCTGGCCGACACGATCGAGCGGGCACGGCACTATGGGGCGCGGGCCCGCGACGCCCTGGCCATCTTCCCGGAAGGCGTCATGAAATCCGCCCTGATCGATGCGGTCGAATTCACCATCGAACGGGCATATTGATCCTTGCCCGCGCCGCACCCAGCGGCTATACACCGCTCGCCTCTGCAGTCGCATGACTGAGGGTCCGGTCGGGGAGTAGCTCAGCCTGGTAGAGCACCGTCTTCGGGAGGCGGGGGCCGGAGGTTCGAATCCTCTCTCCCCGACCAATCATTCTGTCTCCGGGTTCCCGAAGCCCGGAGAGCACCATCCTCGGAAATCCGGCATGTCCGGAACTTTCGCGCGATCTCCAGCCTGACCTCCGCCACAAGAGACGCCGGATCCGGAGCCTTTTCCGGATTGGTCCGACAATACTCTCCAGCATGCCGTCCATCACGAGAGCAAGGTGCCCGACCGCGTCATTTCGGTCTAGCATGCCGACTGCATCCGCACATCGGGCTGCAAGGGGAGGATACCTGGATGGACATGCGAACCCTGATGGCGCGTTCGGCGCGCTTCTATTCCGCACGGGAAGCGGTGGTCTGGCGCGACCGGCGGCTGACCTTCGGCGAGGCCTGGAAACGGGGCCTCAGAATGGCGAACGCGCTACTGGCGCTGGGTCTGAAGCCCGGCGACCGCGTCGGCGTTCTGGAGGACAATTCGATCGAGGCGTCCGACATGTTTCTCGGTGCGGCAGCGGCGAACCTTGTCCGCGTGCCGCTCTATCCCCGGAACGCGCGGGAAGCCCATGTGCACATGCTCTCGCACACCGATTGCCGCGTTCTGGTGGTCTCCGGCAAGCATGCGGCGGAAGCCGACGGGCTGCTGGACGAGGTGCCGTCTCTGGAACACGTGCTGATCCGTGACGAGGGGTACGAGGACTGGCTGGCCCGGCAGGATGACAGCGATCCGGACGTCGACGTGGACGCCGACGACCTCTTCATCATCCGCCATACCGGCGGCACGACCGGTCTGCCCAAGGGCGTGTCCTATACGCACAGGGCCTGGCTCGCTGCCGGCCGCGACTGGCACTTCCTCTTTCCGCCGATCATGCCGGGCGACAAGTGCCTGCACATCGGCCCCATCAGCCACGCTTCGGGCTATTCCTTCGTGCCCGTCTGGCTGAGCGGCGGCTGCAACGTGCTGCTCGACCATTTCGATGCGGGCGACACGCTCGACATCATGGAGCGGGAGGAGATCAGCATCATGTTCGCCGTACCCACCATGGTGAACACGTTGGTCCATCACCCCGGCGTCAGCGACCGGAAATTCCCGAAGCTGAAATGCATGCAGATCGGGGCGGCGCCGATCACCGAGACCACCGCGCTGAAGGCCCATGACATCTTCGGCCACCGCCTCTGGCAGGTCTACGGGCAGACAGAGGCGGTGCCGCTCACCGTCATGGGACCGGACCAGTGGTTCGCCGAGGTCGAAGGGTCCAGTCCCTTGCAGGCCTGCGGCATGCCCCTGCCCTTCGCCGACCTCAAGATCTGCGACGCGGACGGCAACGAGGTGCCGCTGGGTGAAGAGGGCGAACTGGTGGCCCGGTGCGACGGGCAGATGACCGGTTTCTGGAAGGACCCGGAAGCCACCGCCGAGCGGATGATCGACGGCTGGGTCCGGACCGGCGACATCGGGCGTATAGACGAGAACGGCTATGTCTACATGCTGGACCGCGCTGGCGACATGATCGTCTCCGGCGGCTTCAACATCTACCCCGCCGAGATCGAGAATGCCCTGGCGTCCCACCCCGCGGTGGTCGAGGCCGCCGTCTTCGGCATCCCGAGCGAACGCTGGGGCGAGAGCCCGATGGGAATCTGTGTCATCGACGGAAAGACGCCGGTGACCGAGGAAGAGCTGATCCGGCTCTGCGTGGACCGGCTGGGTTCCTACAAGCGGCCCGCGAAGATCGAGCTGCAGACCGATCCCCTGCCCCGCTCGCCGGTCGGCAAGGTGAAGCGAAAGGACCTCCGCGAACCGCACTGGCGCGGCCAGAGCAGGCGGGTCGCAGGCAACTGACGGGAAGGCACAGACCATGAGATTCCGGTCTCGCGGCACAGACGCGAGACCGGACATTGTCGATGTACGTCAGACCCGCTCGATCGCCCCCATGCGACCGGACTGGTAATCCCGAACGGCGGTCATGATCTCGGCTTCCGTGTTCATCACGAACGGCCCGTAGCGCGCAACAGGTTCGGCAATCGGCGTTCCGGCAAGCAGCAGGAAGCGCCCCCCGCGACCGGGTGTGGCAGCGATCTCGATCTCGTTCCCCTGCCCCAGGACCGCCAGCTGGCTGCGCTCGACCGGCGTCCGTTCCGGCCCCAGCGCAACGGACCCGTCGAATACATAGACTGCGGCGTTGAAGTCGGGGTCGATGGCAAGGCGCGCTTCGCCGCCGGGCTGCACGTGCCAGTCCTGCAACCAGACCGGCGTGCGGGTGCCGATGGCCGCACTGACGCCGAAAGCCGCGCCCGCAACGACGATCACCTCGATCAGCCCGTCCGCGCTGGTTGCCTTCGGAATGTCGGAAGCCCGGAGGTACTGGTAGCCGGGTTCGGCGTGTTTCTCGGCAGCAGGAAGATTGACCCAGATCTGGAAACCATGGGCGCGGCCACCATTCTTCCGCATCGCCGGTGACGGCATCTCGGAATGGACGATACCTGCCCCGGCAGTCATCCACTGCACGTCGCCGGTGCTGATCAACTGGGTCTTGCCGGTCGAATCCTCGTGCAGCTTCTCGCCGTCCAGGATGTAGGACACGGTCTCGAAGCCCCGGTGCGGATGATCCGGGGCCCCGATGGCCTCGCCCGGGCCATAGTCGACCGGGCCGACCTCATCGAGCATCAGGAACGGGTCAACGATATCGATGCCATGTGTCGGAAAGGCACGGCGAATGAGGAAGCCCGCCCCCTCGCGTTGCTGGTGGGCCGTGACGATGCCCGTGACTTTCCTGCTCATGCCTGGCTCCGGATGAGAATTTCACTGCGAGGCAGATTATCGGAAGAAGCATGGATGTCACCCTGCATGCCAATGCCGTCGCACCATTGCCTTGCGCCCTGCAACGAAGACCGGCCCGGATTTCATGGCTTGTATTGAGGAATTCCCGCTACCGTCGGACAATTGGCCGGGTTCCGGACGTTCCGGACGTTCCGGGCGGTGCAGAAGGGGGAGCATCCATGATCGAGTTCACTGAAATCACCTCGGGCCTTCAGTTTCCGGAAGGCCCCATCTGGATGCCGGATGGCAGCATCATTCTCGTCGAGATTGCCCGCGGCACCCTGAGTCGCGTGGCCCCGGATGGCCGCATAGACGTGATTGCCGAGACCGGCGGCGGCCCCAACGGCGCGGCCATCGGGCCGGATGGCAAATGCTATGTCTGCAACAATGGCTGCTTCTCCTGGGAGCACGAAGGCCCCAACGGCGAGTACGTGCGCCCGACCGGTCCTGCCGCCGGGTACAGGAACGGGTGGATCGAACGGGTTGATCTGGATACCGGCGCGGTGGAGGTTCTCTACGAGGGCTGTAACGGCAATCCGCTGCATGGCCCCAACGACATCGTCTTCGATGCCCACGGCGGCTTCTGGTTCACCGATCTCGGCAAGCGACACCCGCGGCACCTCGACCTCGGCGGTGTCTACTACGCCAGGGCCGATGGCAGCGGGATCCGGGAAGTGGTTCATCCGCTGGTAACACCGAACGGAATCGGCCTCTCGCCGGACGGCAGCCGCCTCTATGTGGCCGAAACGGAGACCGCACGCGTGCTTGCCTGGGATGTGACGGCCCCTGGCGAGCTTCGGATGGACCCCTGGCCGGCTCATGGCGGTGCCGAAGTGCTGGCGTCGCCGGAAGGTTATCAGCGCTACGACTCGCTTGCCGTGGAGGCGAACGGCAACGTCTGCGTCGCCACCCTGGTCCGCGGCGGGATCACCGTCGTCAGCCCGGACGGAAGCTCCGTCGAGCATCTGGCCCTGCCTGATCCGATGACAACGAACATCTGCTTCGGCGGCGCTGATCTGGGGACGGCCTTCATCACGCTGTCGGCGACCGGGCGACTGGTGTCCTGCAACTGGCCGCGCCCCGGCACCGCACTCGCCTTCTGAAGGACGGCGTGCAGCCTGCCAGTGGAAGGCCCCCCACCTTATGGAAGCCGCCTGCCACTTGCCGCCCGGCGGTTACGCCGCCCTGCCGGGCAGAACCTCGTACCCCGGAAAGCCGTCCTCCAGTTCCCGGTAACAGGCGTCATTGTAGCGGCTGAAACCACCACGATAGACCATGTACTGGCGAGGTTTGCCGGGCACATTGGCACCATTGTACCAGCTGTCCGTGGTCAGGGCGCCGGGCACACGCTTCGCGAAGCGCAGGGTCTCGTCGCGCCAGAAGTCCTGCGATTCCGCACTTGGGTGAAGCCGGGCCTGACCGTGATCATCCAGCCACCGGATCGTGTCGAAGATGAAGTCGACCTGCTGTTCCGCCAGTGTCGCCATGTTCGACAGGACGGACGGTGACATGGCGCTGGATGGCAGGAACAGATTCGGGAAACCGTGAACCATGGTGCCCAGATAGTTGACTGGCCCATCCGCCCACTGATCGTTCATCGCCACCCCATCGATGCCGGTGATGTTCAGCGCACGTACCGGACCGGAGAGCGCATCGAAGCCGGTCGCATAGATGATGACATCAAGGTCGAACGCCTCGGCCGAGGTCACGATCCCCTCCGGCACGATCTGCTCTATCGGTGTCTCGCGCAGGGAGACCAGCCTGACGTGCGGCTGGTTGAAGGTCTGCAGGTAAACGTCGCTCTGGCACGGACGCTTGCCGCCATAGGGGTGATCCCAGGGAACAAGCTGATTCGCGGTCCAGGGGTCATCGACCACTTCATGCATGCGCTGGCGGATGAACTCCGAAATGGCGGCATTGGCCTCGGGCAGATGGGAATCCCAGAAAGCCAGTGCGACTTCCTTCTGCTCCCAGGCACGCCACAGCGCCTTCTCGCGACCTTCCTCATCGAGTTCGCTGAAGCGGTCGGGGCCGATATAGAGCGGCTGGTTGCCGCCATAGGTCTTGCGCAGATCGTTTCGTACAGCCTCCGGGTCGGCCCTCAGTTCCGCGACCAGCTTGGGATCCATCGGCCCGGAGAGGGTCGGTGTCACGAAATTTGCCGTGCGCTGAAACACGAAGACCTCACTGGCGACCTTCGCGACCTCCGGAATGCACTGAACGCCGGATGAACCGGTACCGATGACCCCGACCCGCTTGCCCTTCAGATCCACCTCGCGGTCGCGCGGCCAGCTCGACGTGAACCAGGCATCGCCTGCGAAGCTGTCGACGCCGGGGATATCGGGGGCCTTCGGTTCCGAAAGCGCGCCCACGGCGAGAACCAGATAACGACAGACCACGGTCTCGCCGCCGGAGGTCTCCCGCACCACATCGCTGTTGAAGAAGTAGGCGTAGTTGTAACTGGCAACATCGCAGCGGGCCCCCGGATAGGCGTTCCAGTACCAGGTGCCGCCAACGTCCGAAGCTCGCTCGAACCCCCGAACGCTCAGCCCCTGCTGTTCCGCCTTCCACAGTGCGTAGATACCAGCGAAACCGGCTCCCACCACGACCACATCGCAATCAACCTTCGTCATAGCCATGCCTCCCCGCACAACCCGAATCAACCCGGAAGCAGTCGAAACCGCCCTGGGATCAGGAGTTTGCAGCCTCGTCCTGACATGTTGCTGCAGCAATCAGCCATGACGACCCACGGCACACAGAGCCATGATTCTGCAAGGTCCCGATACCCGTATGTCCGGTCCAACCTAGCGTCCGTCGCAACAGCAGTGCAATGCCGACACTGCGCATGGCGGTCATTGCGGCAGGGAACGATGCCGGGATCAGGCGGAAACTAGGGTTACAAATTTCCCTAAGGGAAACTGCGGTCAACTTACCGCTTTGCATATTTTCCTACGCATGAGTATCGTGTGGCCGTTCGCATCCTGGGGAGGAACGTGGCGTGCTCGACACTTCGCAAGTGTTCCACATCAACATCAATTGCACCGATCTGGATCGGTCGCTGGCGTTCTATCGCCTGCTGGGATTCCGCGAAGTCATCAACTTCAACGCCGACGGCGACAGCGAAGAGGTCTCCGATGTTCTGGGTGACCCCGTCCTCGGCCCTGCGCTTGGCTTGCCCAGCAATGCCCGCGCCCGTGCGCGCATGCTGATGCTCGGCGACAATCCGCGCGGCGCTCGGCTTGACCTGATCGAATGGATCGAACCGAAGGCCGAAGGAACTGCCTATCCGCATCTGGCCCATGTCGGAATCGCGCGCATCTGCTTCAGGGTCGGCAATGTGGCCGACGCCTGGCAGCAGTTGACGGATGCCGGTGCGACCCCATTCACGGAACCGGTGCTGATCGAAATGGGTGGATCACGTCAGAAATTCTTCTGTGCGAAGGACCCGGACGGCGTGGTCGTCGAATTCATGGAATTTCTCAAGAACTGACTATATCCTGTTGGTCTTTCGCCAACAACCACGACACCGCCCGTACGGGCAAGCAGGGAGGAAACATGATGTTTTCAAGAAAGACAGTTTTCGCGGCGGCCGGCGCTGCGATGCTTGCGTCGGCAGGTGCCGCGCAG
>CAXBNO010000079.1:0-9735 GCA_963976775.1 uncultured Kordiimonadales bacterium | reverse complement strand
GCACCGCAAGACCACCGAAGGCCAGGGTGTAGCCGCTGAGCGCCAGCAGCAGGCTGAATGCGGCCGGCCCGACAACCAGTCCGAAATAGGTGAAGAAGACCGTCGCCGCGGTGGCGGAGGCGATCTGCTCCTCCGGCACCTGACGGGCGACCTCGGCGAGATAGACACCATTCCATCCGGCAGCGCCGGCACCGCAGAAGACGGCCAGCACCAGCACCAGCCAGTAGGGCGTGTCGGCATCGACCGTCGCCAGCACCGTGACCGATACCGCCGTCACGATCCCGAAGCTGGCCAGTATGAGCCGCGATTGCCCCAGCCGGTCGTTGAGCCAGCCCGCGAGCATGCGAATGGTGAAACTGCTGATCTGCATGGCGGAGAAGGCCGCGCCCGCTGCGACCAGCGACATGGCCGCCTGCTCCGCCAGGAAGATCACCAGGAAGGTTCCCAGGATCATCTGCCCGGCGCCATAGGTGAATGACATCAGGGCGATGCGGACCAGCATCGGGTGACCGCGGACCACGGCAATCGGTACCAGGTCCGCCAGGCGCATCGGCGTGCGCGCGGCTGCACTGGCGATGACATCGAGATCCAGACGCGACCGCCAGGGCTGTGCCACGGCAGCGGTCAGGAACCCGATCCCGATGATGACCGAAAGGGCGGCCTGCCAGCCATGCTCGGCTTCGACCAGGGGGATCAGGATTCCCACCAGCGCGCCGCCTGCCGGTACACCGGACTGCTTGATGGAGAAGATCAGGCTGCGCCGGGCCGGATGCGTGTGACGCGACAGCAGATACGAACCGCCGGGCGCATTCGGGCCGTATCCGATACCGATGAAGACGGCTGCCAGCAGCGCCAGCGCCGGTACCCCTGCAAACAGCACGGCAAGCGCCAGACTGGACAGCAGCACACCGGCCTGGATCAGCCGCACGGGTCCGTGCCGGGTCAGCAGGAAGGCCGCGACGGAGGTGCCGAGCATGGCACCGGCGAAGGTCAGGGCACCAAAGGCACCCAGCCCGGACTCGTCCAGCCCCAGTTCGGGTGGCAGCGCGGGGGCAACGACCGCGGTCGCACTGAACATGGCCGCCGCAACGATCTGCAGTATCAGGGTTGCGCCAAGCGCGGTCGCGGGGCGTCGCTGATAGGCTGGCCGACCCGGATCACTCACGCAGCATCACGCTGCCGGACAATCTCTTCCTCGAAATCCACCAGCTTGTCCTTGCCGAAATACATCTCGGAACCGGCGAAGAAGGTCGGACTGCCGAAATTTCCGCGATCAGCCGATGCGCTGGTATTGGCCATCAGCTTGTCCTTGATCGACTGTTCCTGAGTGGCGGCCGCAATTGCAGCGCCATCGAGACCGACCTTGTCCAGGGCCGCAACGATCACCGCCGGGTCGTCCATCTTCTGCCCGTCCTCCCACATCGCGCGGAACACCGCGTCGATGTAGGCCGGCCCGAAACCATCGCGCTGCGCCACCAGTGCGCCACGCATGATAGCCACCGTGTTCACCGGAAAGTGCGGGTTCATCGTGAAGCGGTCGAGGGCATGGCGGCGGATGAAACGCTGCATCTCCAGCTGCCCGTACTCGCTCTTGTTCAGCACACCCTTGTTCCACTCCATCGGCGACTTGTTGCCGGTCAGCTTGAACAGGCCACCCAGCAGCACCGGCACATATGTGATCGGCACGCCGGTGCGTTCCGTTATCGCGGGAAGCATGCAGTGCGCCATATAGGCGTTGGGACTGCCGAAATCGAAATGAAACTCTGCCGCAGGCATGGCCTTGTCCCCCATCAATCATTCGCGAACCCGGTGCCCGCGCTCATCCCGGCGCGCAGCTTCACCTTTCGGGCAAGCGTGCGTCAATGATACTTCACCGCATGGCAGGGACGAACCTGTCGAAAAGACACATTCCGATGCCGCGTGCGTCTGGAATTTGCCGCATTCCCCCTCTATGTTCCGCAGATGCTCAGGAACAGCTTCATATCCGCGGCGCTGCTTGCCGCACTGGTCGCACTCTCCGGCGCCCTGCCCGGCGATGCCCATGCCCAGGCCGCACCGCAGAAGATCGGCGACTATCGCGACTGGTCCGCCTGGATATATCGCGATGGTGAACAGCAGATCTGCTTCGTCACGTCCTCGCCGAAGACCACCCTGCCAAAGGGTGTGAACCGTGGTGCGATCCGTTTCAACGTGGCCCACCGCCCGACGGACGGTGTGGAGAACGAGATCAGCATGATCGTCGGCTACCCCTTTGCCCCGAAGCGGGAGGCGGTGGCCAGGATCGGCACCACGGAGATCGGCATGCAGACCGACGGTGAACGCGCCTGGTCGCTGGACCCGCGTGACGACAGCCAGATGGTTTCCGCCATGAAGGCCGGGTTGGACATGGTGATCACCGGCTTCTCCGCACGCGGCACCAAGACCACCGACACCTATTCCCTGCTCGGCTTCACCGCCGCCATGAACGCCATAGACAAGGCCTGCCCGTGACCGATCTCGCCATTCAGCCGGAAGTGCGTGCAGCCGACCGCCCCTTTGCGGCGGGGTTCGACGGTCGCGTCAACCTGATCGGCCTCGACCACCAGGAAATGGCGGACGCCCTGCTGGACGCAGGGGAACGTCCAGACAAGGTGAAGATGCGGGCGGGACAGCTGTTCCACTGGATCTATGAGCGCGGTGCGCGCGACTTCGACGCCATGACCTCCATCTCCAAGGTCTGGCGCGCCGATCTGGCCGACCGGTTTGTTGTCGGGCGTCCCGACATCAGCGTGGCACAGCAGTCGACCGACGGCACCCGCAAGTGGCTGATGCGGTTCCCCGACGGGCATGAGGCGGAGGCGGTGCATATTCCGGAGGCGGATCGCGGCGCGCTCTGTGTCTCCAGCCAGGTCGGCTGCACGCTGACCTGCAGTTTCTGCCACACCGGCACCCAGAAGCTGGTGCGCAACCTGACACCGGGGGAGATCGTCGGGCAGGTGATGATCGCCCGTGATGCGCTGTCCGAATGGCCCAGTCCCCGCGACGGCAACCGCCAGCTCTCCAACATCGTCATGATGGGGATGGGGGAGCCGCTGCTGAACTACGACAATGTTTCAAAGGCGCTGAAGATCGTCATGGACGAGCGCGGGATTGCCATTTCCAAGCGGCGGATCACGCTCTCCACCTCCGGTGTCGTGCCGATGATGAAACGTTGCGGTGAAGACCTGCAGGTCAACCTGGCTGTCTCGCTGCACGCCGTGAACGACGAACTGCGTGACGTGCTGGTGCCGATCAACCGCAAGCATCCGCTGAAGGAACTGATCCAGGCCTGCCGTGACTACCCGGCGGCCAACAATGCCCGGCGCATCACCTTCGAATACGTCATGCTGGATGGCATCAACGACAGCCCGGCGGAGGCACGTGAACTGGTCCGGCTGATCAGCGGCATTCCAGCCAAGGTCAACCTGATCCCGTTCAACCCCTGGCCCGGCGTTGCCTATTCCTGCTCCAGCCCCGGGGCGATCCGCAAGTTCGCGGAGATCGTCAATGATGCGGGCTATTCCAGCCCGGTGCGGATGCCGCGCGGGCGGGACATCATGGCCGCCTGCGGTCAGTTGAAGACAGAGAGCGAACGCGGACGCCGGGAGAAGACCGGAACCGCCGCAGCCCAATGACGGCGCGCGCGGACATCGCCGACCGGGATGTTCGCGCCGCCTTCGAAGCCTTCCCCAACGCGTTTCACCAGCCGCTGCGCGACCTGCGGCAGCTCATCCTGGAAACGGCGGAGGCTGATCCGCGCGTCGGTGCCCTTCAGGAAACCCTGAAATGGGGGCAGCCGTCGTGGCTGCCCGCGCGCCCGCGTGTCGGCACGACCATCCGCCTTGGCACCGACCGGTCGGGGGCGCATCTGGCGCTGTTCTTTCATTGCCAGACCAGTGTCATCCGCGACTTCCGCAGCGGTCCCGGCAAGGACATGCGGGTCGACGGCAATCGCGCCATCCTGCTGGATCCGGACAGTCCCCTGCCCCGTGACCTGCTGCGCCTGCCCATCCGGCACGCGCTGACCTATCACCTGAGACCGGCGAAGACACAGATGGCGGATCAGTCAGAGCACCAGACCGCAAGTTCATAGCCGTCCGGGTCGGTGAACTGGAACCGCCGCCCGCCGGGAAAGGCAAACTCCGGTTTCACGATGGTTCCGCCAGCGTCCGTCACCTGCCTTGCGACAGCCTTCAGATCATCGCTGTAGAGCACGATCAGCGGTCCGCCGACCGTCACGGTTGCACCGACGGAAAACCCGCCCTTCATGCCGCCATCGGTGAACTCACAATAGCTGTCGCCATAGTCGGTGAATGTCCACCCGAAGGCGGCGGCGTAGAATGCCTTCGTCCGTGCCATGTCCGACACGTTGAACTCGACGTAATTGATGGCGACCTGGTCGCTTGCCGACATGATCTTTCTCCTGCCCCCGACAACTGGAACATAAACAGAACATTTCCTGGCGGCAATGGCTGAAGTCCGGCTCACTTGACCACAGGGCGGACCAGTGCACGAATGCGTGCAAGCGGCGCGGAGAAGCCGCCTGTCAACAGGGTCGGAGGGATGGGAACCGCCATGGGCTACGTCACGCATCTGGAATGCAGCGCCACGGGGGAGCAGTTCGATGCGAACTCGGTTCACAACCTTTCCCCTGCAGGCAAGCCGTTGCTGGTCCGCTATGACCTGGAGCGGATGCGACGTGAACTTGACCGGGATGCCCAGACACTCGGGCCGGACGGCCTGTGGAGCTATGCCGCACTGCTGCCGGTCGATGACCCGGCCCATCGCGTCAGCCTGGGCGAGATCGCGACACCGCTGCTGCCCCTGCCCCGCACGGGTGCACGTCTGAACGCGGCACGGCTCTGGACCAAGGATGAGGGGCGGCTGCCCACCGGATCGTTCAAGGCGCGGGGCATGGCGCTGGCGGTCTCCATGGCGAAGCGCTTCGGCCTGACCCGGCTGGCGATCCCGACCAACGGCAATGCCGGTGCGGCCCTGGCCGCCTATGGCCGGGCGGCGGGGATGGAGGTCCATGTCTTCTGCCCGGAGGAAACCCCGGACGTGAACGTGCGGGAAATCGCACTGCAGGGGGCGAAGGTCTGGCGGGTCAACGGGCAGATCGACCAGTGTGGCACGATCGTCCGCGACGGCAAGGAGCGGATGGGCTGGTTCGATGTCTCCACCCTGAAGGAGCCCTATCGGATCGAGGGCAAGAAGACCATGGGGCTGGAACTGGCGGAACAGCTTGGCTGGAACGTGCCCGACGCCATCCTGTACCCGACGGGTGGCGGCACCGGCCTGATCGGCATGTGGAAAGCCTTCGACGAACTGGAGGCGCTGGGCTGGATCGGTCCGAAGCGCCCGAAGATGATCGCCGTGCAGGCCACCCGCTGCGCGCCCATCGTTCGCGCCTGGCAGGAGGGTGCGGAGCATGCGACCCGCTGGGAGAATGCGGCGACCGTGGCCAGCGGCATTCGCGTGCCGCAGGCGGTGGGCGACTTCCTGATCCTGCGCGCGGTGCGCGACAGTGGTGGCTTTGCCATCGCCGTGGACGATGAGGCGATCATGGCGGCGCAGGCCGATGCCGCACGCGATGACGGTGTTCTGCTGGGTCCGGAAGGGGCCGCAACACTGGCCGCATGGCGGGTGGCGGTCGAAGACGGGCAACTGGATCCGCAGGCCCACACGGTCCTGTTCAACTGCGGCACACCGCTGAAATATCCCATGCCGCCCGTCAGCCGTTCCCTGAACCTGGAGGCCATCGACTGGGACGCCATAGCCAGCGCCTGAAACATACCCCATATGAGATTGCGTGGCGGCGGGCTAACATGTTCTGCTGATGGGGAACACACGGGGAGAGGCTGTTTCATGGATCTGGCGCTGAAGGGGAAGACCGTTCTGATAACGGGCGGTTCGCGGGGGCTTGGCTTTGCCTGTGCGGAGGTCTTCGCCGCCAACATCCTGATCCAGACCTATCACCGGAAGGTCGGTACGACAGCCGTGGACCTGTCCGACCCGGCATCGGTGGCGAAGGTCGCGGCGGACTGCCCGGAACCCGACATCCTGATCAACAATGCCGGGGCCATTCCCGGCGGTGACCTGCAGGCGGTGACCGAAGACCGCTGGCGCGAAGCCTGGGACCTGAAGGTCTTCGGCTTCATCAACATGACCCGCGACTATTACGCCCGTTTCAAGGCCCGCGGCTTCGGCACCATCGTCAATGTCATCGGCATGGCGGGGGAAAAGATGGACGCGGTCTATATCGCCGGATCGACCGGCAATGCCTCCCTGATGGCCTTCACGAAGGCCATGGGCGGCGCCAGTTCGGCAGACAATATCCGCGTCGTCGGCGTCAATCCCGGGGCCATCCTGACCGACCGCATCATCGCCCGCTTCCGCGACACGGCGGAAGCCAAGCTGGGCGACCCGGAACGCTGGGAAGAACTGATGAAGAACCTGCCGCTGGGCCGCGCGGGGACGCCGCGCGAAGTCGCCGATACGGTGGCCTTCCTGGCTTCCGACCGTGCCAGCTACATCAGCGGCACCATCGTGACCGTCGATTGCGGACACGCGAACCGAAACACCCTTTTTTGAGCCGGAGATCCTGACATGAAGTTTGGCGTTGGCGCACGTGCCCTCAGAACCGAAGACCAGGACCTGCTGCGGGGCCTGGGCAAGTACACCGATGATGCGCAGGTGGAAGGTGCCCTGCGCGGCTACGTCTTCCGCTCCGCCGTCGCGCACGGCACCATCACCAGCCTGGATGTCTCCGCCGCGCGAAAGGCCCCCGGTGTGGTCGAGGTGCTGACCCGCGACGAACTGGCCGCCGACAAGGTGGGCAACCTGCTCTGCCTGACCGGCATCAAGAACGAGGACGGGACCGACCATCCGCGCCCGCCGCGCACGATCCTGGCCACCGACAAGGTGCGCCACGTGGGCGAACCGGTCGCCTTCATCATCGCCGAGACATTGGCACAGGCACGCGATGCCGCCGACCTGATCGAGCTGGAGATCGATGACCTGCCGGTCGCAACCGACACCTACGAGGCGGCGCAGCCCGGCGCGAACCCGGTCTGGGACGACATTCCCGACAATGTGGTGTTCCGCTATGGCAAGGGCGACAGGGACGCGGTTGATGCGGCCTTCGAGAAGGCGGATCGGGTGACGCAGATCCGGCTGATCAACAACCGCCTGATCTCCAATCCCATGGAGCCGCGCGCGGCCGCCGTGGCCTATGACGAAACGACGGAACGTTTCACGGTCTTCATCCCCAGTCAGGGTCCGGCAATGCATCTGCAGATGCTGTCGGGCATGCTGTCGATCCCGATGGAGAAGCTGCGGATGCTGACCGGCAATGTCGGCGGCGGCTTCGGCACCCGGGCGTTCCTCTATCCGGAATCCTGCCTGACGCTCTGGGCGGCGAAGCGGCTGAAGCGTCCCGTGCGCTGGACCGGCGAACGCTCCGAGATATTCCTGTCCGACAGCCATGGCCGCGACAATGTCACCATCGCCGAACTGGCCATGGACAAGGACGGCCATTTCCAGGCGATCCGGGCCACGACCTATGCCGCCATGGGGGCCTATCTGGCGAATTTCGGCCCCTTCATCCCGACCGATGCCTGTGCCGGCATGTACACCGGCCTCTACAAGATTCCGCTCTGCCACGTTTCCGTGCTCGGCGTCATGACCAATACCGTTCCGACCGACGCCTATCGCGGTGCCGGACGGCCGGAAGCGGCCTACATGATCGAGCGGCTGGTGGACCGGGTGGCGACGGAAATGGGGCTCACTCCCGACGAGATCCGCCGCCGCAACTTCCCCTCACCGGCGGAGATGCCGCACACGATGGGTCTGGGCGACGTCATCGATTCGGGCGAGTTCACTGCCTGCATGGAAGACGCCATGAAGGCCGCCGACTGGACCGGTTTCGAAGCCCGGCGCAAGCAATCGGAAGCTGCGGGCAAGCTGCGTGGCATCGGTCTCGCCACCTATGTCGAGCGCTGCGGTGGCGGCAACGGAATCCCGGCGAAGCTGGTCTTCGACGCCGACGCAGGCAAGGTGCGCATCCTGACTGGTGCCATGGACAGCGGCCAGGGCCACACCATCTCCTACAAGCAGATCCTGTCGGAGAAGTTCGGCATCGACGCCGACGACATCCATGTGCTGCAGGGTGATACGGACCTGACCCCACCGGGCTTCACCGGTGGCTCCAAATCGATCCCCGTGGGGGGCGCATCGATCCTGGGGGCCGCCGACAAGACGCTGGCAAAGGGCCGCAAGATCGCGGCGCAGATCCTCGAAACGGCGGACGTGGACATCGAATATGCCGATGGCCGCTTCACCGTGGCCGGTACTGATCGTGGCATCGACCTGTTCGAACTGGCGAAGCAGGCGCAGGATCCGGCCAATCTGCCGGAAGGCGAGGAGCCGGGCATCGACAGCGAGCATGATCACACCAACACGTCCCCGACCTTCCCCAACGGCTGCCACATCTGCGAACTGGAGGTCGACGCGGCAACCGGAACCGTGGAGATCCGGAACTACACGGTGGTGGACGACTTCGGCGTGACGCTGAACCCGATGCTGCTGGAGGGTCAGGTGCATGGCGGTATCGTGCAGGGGCTGGGCCAGGCCTGGACGGAGCACACCGTGTTCGATCCGGACTCCGGTCAGTTGCTGTCGGGCAGCCTGATGGACTACCAGATGCCCCGCGCGGCGGAGATGCCGAATGTCAACTTCATCACCCGCAATGTGCGCTGCACGACCAACCCGCTGGGTGTGAAGGGTGCAGGTGAGGCCGGGGCCATCGGTGCCCCGCCGGCCTTCGTCAATGCCGTACTGAACGCCGTGCGGTCAGCGCGCCCGGAGGTGAAGCATCTGGACATGCCGCTGACCCCGCTGCGTGTCTGGCACGCCCTGAACGACTGACGATTGACGACCAATGACCGAGGAACGGGCCAGGATCGCGGTCGTTGTCCGCGATGATCTGGAGGTATGGCAGAAGCTGAATGTGGTGGCGTTCCTCGCCTCCGGCATTGCGGCGGCGCATCCGGAGACCATTGGCCAGCCCTATGCAGATGCGGACGGGCGTGCCTATACGGCGATCTTCGGTCTGCCGGTGCTGATCTATGGCGCGGCGGGCGAGAAGCTGGGACGCGCGCTCAATCGCGCCAACGGGCGAGGCCTGACGGTCGGTGTCTATGACCGGGGCATGTTCGCCACCGGCAATGACACCGACAATCGCGCTGTCGTCTCAGTCAGGCCGACCGAAGACCTGGATCTGGTCGGCATCGCCGTCCACGGTGGCGCGAAGGAAGTCGACAAGGCTCTGAAGGGACTGAAATTTCACCCCTGAAACCTGTTGAGGCAGTTCAGAACTCCACCCCGATCTGCGCCTTCACCCCGTCGCGGAACGGATGTTTCAGCAGGGTCATCTCGGTGGCCAGATCAGCGATCTCCAGCAGTTCTTCCTTCGCGTTGCGGCCCGTGATGACCACATGGGTCATCTCCGGCTTCTCGGTGGTCAGAAAGTCCACGATCTCCGCCACCGGAATGTAGTCATAACGCAGAGCGATGTTCAGTTCGTCCAGCAGCACCATGTGCACTTCAGGATCGCGGATCAGCTCCTTGGCGCGTTCCCAGGCCTTGCGGGCGTTGGCGATGTCGCGTTCCCGGTCCTGGGTTTCCCAGGTGAAGCCTTCGCCCATGGTGTCGAAG
>CAXBNO010000078.1:0-9830 GCA_963976775.1 uncultured Kordiimonadales bacterium | reverse complement strand
CCGACACCAACCGCCGCGTGATCTTTGCCAGACGGCCCGAGGGCTGGGTGACGCCGGACTGCTTCCGGGTGGAGGATGCGCCGATCCCGGAGCTGGCCGATGGTGACGTGCTGACCCGCAACATCGTCATGTCGGTCGATCCCTACATGCGCGGGCGCATGTCGGACCGGAAATCCTATGCCGCCGGTTTCGAACTGGGGAAGGTGATGAATGCCGGTGCGGTGGGTGAGGTCATTGCCTCGAAGAACGACAACATCCCCGTGGGCACGGTGGTCAACGGAAGACTCGGCTGGGAAACCCATACGCTGGTGGAGGGCGGGGCAGGCCTGGTGCCGGTGGATGCCAAGGCGGCACCGCTGTCCTACTACCTCGGTATTCTCGGCATGCCGGGTTTCACCGGCTATTACGGCCTGCTGAAGATCGGTGAACCGAAACCGGGCGAGACGGTCTATGTCTCGGCGGCTTCCGGTGCGGTGGGCCAGGTCGTCGGTCAGGTGGCGAAGATCAAGGGCTGTCGCGTCATCGGTTCCGCCGGTGATGACGAGAAATGCGCCTGGGCCATGGAAGCCTGCGGCTACGACGTCTGCTTCAACTACAGGAAGGTCGGTTCCTACACCGAGGCGCTGGCTGAGCACTGCCCGGACGGCATCGACATCTACTTCGAGAATGTCGGCGGCGCGATGCTGGATGCGGTGCTGGCCAACATCAATCCCTACGCCCGCATCGCGCTGTGCGGCATGATCAGTCAGTACAACCTGACCCAGCCGGAGGGGATCAACAATCTCCAGTCCCTGCTGATCAACCGCGCCATGATCCGCGGTTTCATCATCTCGGAGCATCTCGACGGGCTGCCCGGCTTCATCGCCGACATGACCGGCTGGATGCGCGACGGCAAGCTGAAGTACCGCGAGACCATTGCCGAAGGCATCGACAATGCACCGGCGGCCTTCATCGGCATGCTGAAGGGCGAGAACTTCGGCAAGCAGATCGTCCGGCTCGGCCCCGATCCGGCCTGATCCGGCAACCGGGAGGAAAGCCGGGGGCTTTCCTCCCTCCCCGGACGGGTGGAGCGGCTTACAGGTCGATGCTCTTGCGCAGGTCGGCGGCGATGCGGTTGAGGCGGTCTTCCGGCAGGTCACCGATGACCATCAGGCCGTAGCCGCCGATGATCCAGTGCACGATGCCCAGACCGTTGCGGACCTCGTACTGCGTCTCCGCCTCCGGCTTGTTGGAGGCAATGATGCAGAAGGCCACGGGCACGCCGTCCTCGCCCAGATAGGCAAGCTGCACCAATGGCTTGTCGTTGAAGGCCAGCAGTTGCGCCCGACGGAACTGCAGCCCGCTCGCGGCCCGGGTTGCCGGGTCCAGCAGCAATCCGACCCGTTCCGACGCCAGTGCAAGGGCATCATTGCCGCCCTGGTCCGGTGTCAGCGATTCGGTGGTGAACAGCATCTGGTAATCGGCGACCGCCTGACGCCAGCCCTTCGCGGTGACGACCGGGGCCGCATCGGCGGCAGCCTCGGCTTCCTCCAGATCAGCCTCCATCTCGTCCAGTTCCGCCAGCAGGGCGGCTTCCCGCTGTCCGGCACGGTCCGAACTGGTGCCGAAGCCGACGGCAAAGCCGATGCCCAGCGTCAGCAGCAACATGGCCGCGACACCGATCGACTGCCAGTCATTCGCCGGACGGGTCGGCGGCGCCTTGCTGGTGGAAACGACAGAGGCACTCAACGTCGGCTCCGGCAACGCCGCCATCAGCCGATCCATCGGGGCCTGGTCGAGCAGTGTGTCGAAGGCCGCGCGGAAGGGGCGGTCGCCCTGCCGCAACAGCTCCAGCCTCTGCCTCAACGCGGCGGATTCCGAGAGTGCCTGATCGATCAACTGCCGGTCGGAAAGCGACAGCTCCCCGTCCAGGTAAGCAACCAGGTCCTCGTCTCTCGGATGATCTGCCGTGCCGGCGGATGACATCAGTTCTCCTCGACCTCACCATCGCGGGTTCTTCGCGCAGAAGTTGCGCTGGGATCAAGCCCGGCCAGTTTGCCCCGCGCGGCAGACAGCCTGCTCATGATAGTACCGATAGGAACTTCCAGAATGTGAGCCGCCTCACGATAGGTAAACTCTTCCACGTAAACGAGCATCACAGCCTGTCGCTGCGCTTCCGGCAGTTCCGACACCTCATTCAACACGCGCTGAAACAAATTATTCGTTTCCATGCTGGCGGATCCGTCGAACACCAGCTCCGTCTCCGGGTCGGCAAAGCCTCCGCCGGTACGGACCTTTTCGGCCCGCAGATTGTTCTTCCAGATGGATGAGAGGATGGTGAACAACCACGCGCGCAGGTTGGTGCCCTGGCGGAATTGTGCCTGTCTTTCAAGGGCCCGGACACAGGTGGACTGCACCAGGTCCTCCGCCACGGCCGGATTGCGGCTGAGGGAAAGGCCATACCGCCAGAGGCGCGGCAGATGGGCTTCCAACCCATCTCTCACAGTTTCGTGATCGACATCCGTCATGACGATATGAATAAGCACCCGGTCCGGTGTGTTGTTGGGGCAAGTCTAGCGAAGACCGGACAGGGGCACGAACGAAATCACCAACCGTGCGGCATCATGATACCGCATCAATTCGGTGAACCCGCGAATACCCCTGACCCTGGTCGACGAAATTGCCGGTTCCGGCACCCCTTCCCGGGGTTCTTGGAATCCCGACCGGGACCGGAAAAGAGATCGCCCTGCCGCGTCCTCCTGCGCTGCGGGGCGAAAGAGGCGCCGCCACCTGGTGGGGTCGGGGGCGTTCGGACACGGACATGGCAGCCCTGAGCCATGACGTGTCCGAATTCTGCGGACGGGCCGACAATCGGCCGGGCCAAGCCCAGTGCCCGTTCTGCGGTCGGGGGGTCACGAACACGGTTCCGCGTGACCCCCTGATTGCCGCAGGGTTTCTGCCGGGATTCATTCGCCGACCGTTCCACCCCTCTCCCCCTCCCGACCACCCACGGGATTATCCTTATGGGTGGTCGGGAGGGGGAGAGGGGTGGCACGGTCCACAGAAAAGTCAGGAGAGGGGTGGAACGGTCCACAGAAAAATCAGGAGAGGGGTGGCACGGTTCACACCAAGAGTCCCTCCCCCAGCACATCCGCAAACGCGCGGCAGCCCTGCGCCGGACCGCTTGGCAGGCAGCGCGGGACGCGGCACAATTGCAGTCAATGATGCGCGTGCATTTGTGGGAGGATGACATGAGCGGCATGACCTTTGAACCCTTGGACGACGTCTGTTTCGGCGCCCGGGTCTCCGGCGTGAAGCTGGCGGAAATGGACCAGGCGAGCTTTGACGAACTCTATGACCGCTGGCTGGAGTACGGGCTGCTGATCGTTGGCGGGCAGTTCCTCGACCGGGGGCAGCAGGTCGCCTTCGCGAAGCGATTCGGCGATCTGGAGTTCGACATTGCCGAGATCGGCAACATGCGCAAGGACGGCAGCCTGCGTCCCGACGATGGCTCCGACGACATGATGAAGATCAATCGCGGCAACATGGGCTGGCATCACGACAGCACCTACATGCCGGTGCAGGCCAAGGGTGCGGTCTTCACGGCGGAGATCGTGCCGCAGGAGGGCGGGGCCACCGGCTTTGCCGACATGCGCCACGCCTATGACGCCCTTGATGACGCCACCAAGGCGCGGATCGAGGGGCTGCGGTGTCACCATTCGCTCTATCATTCGCAGGCCAAGGTTGGCCATCAGGCCGCGCCGGTGAAGGATTCAAGCGTCAATTCGGATGACAGTTCCGGGAAGACCTATGGCGGCTATGGTTTCCACGAAGGCCCCGTGTCCGTGCGCCCGCTGGTGAAGGTGCATCCGGAAACCGGAAGGCCGAACCTGCTGGTGGGCCGCCATGCCTATGACATCATCGGCATGGCACCTGAGGAATCCGAGAAGCTGCTGCAGGAACTGGTGGATTTCGCCTGCCAGCCGCCGCGAATCTATCACCATGACTGGGAACCGGGCGATGTGGTGATCTGGGACAACCGTCGCCTGATGCATCAGGCGACACCCTGGCCGTTCACCCAGGCGCGCCGCATGTGGCACAGCCGGATTGCCGGCAATCCGGAATCGGAAGCCGCGCTGGCGGCCTGATCGCGACGTTGCCGCCGGGCGAATTGGCGTTATCCTCCACACGCAATGTCTGTTGGGGGAGGAAGTCTCATGTCTGAACTGGCCTGGAAATCGGCGACCGAGCTTGCCGGCATGATCCGCGCGCGCCGCCTTGGCTCCCGCGAACTGCTGGACCACATGATCGCGCGGGTGGAGCGCTACGACAATCAGGTCAATGCTGTCGTCGTGCGCGATTTCGAGCGTGCCCGGGCCGCGGCGGACGAGGCGGATTCCGCGACACGGCGCGGCGTGTCGCATGGCCCGCTGCATGGTGTGCCGATGACCGTGAAGGAAAGCTTCGATCTCGCCGGGCTGCCGACCACCTGGGGCGTGCCCGAGATGAAGGGCAATATCGCGGCCCGAGATGGCGTCGTGCCGCAACGGCTGAAGGATGCCGGGGCGGTGATCTTCGGCAAGACCAACGTGCCGCTGATGCTGGCCGACTTCCAGAGCTACAACGCGGTCTATGGCACCACCCACAATCCGCATCGCCAGGGCCATACGCCGGGCGGGTCGTCGGGCGGCGGCGCGGCGGCGCTGGCGGCAGGGTTCACGGCGCTGGAATATGGCTCCGACATCGGCGGCTCGATCCGCAATCCGGCGCATTATTCCGGTGTCTGCGGGCACAAGCCGACCTGGGGCATCGTGCCGATGCGCGGCCATGCACTGACCGGCGCGCTGACGCCCACCGACATCTCCGTCGTCGGTCCGCTGGCGCGCAGCATCGATGATCTGGAACTGGCGCTGGAACTGACCGCAGGCTCCGACCGGCTGCACGAACCGGGCTGGAAACTGGACCTGCCGCCGTCCGAGGTGGAGGGGGCGGAGGGCCTCCGGGTGGCGCTCTGGTGCGACGACCCCATCGCGGCGGTTGATGACAGTGTGCAGAAGGTGCTGCGCCAGGCCGCCGAGGCGCTGTCTGAGGCTGGTGCCATCGTCGACGACCAGGCCCGGCCCGACTTCACGCCGCGGCACTGCATGGATACCTACCGGACGCTGCTGTTCTCCGCCATGGCGGCCCGGCAGCCCCAGGCACAGTTCGAGCAGAGCATCCGGCGGCTGGAGGGGCTTTCGCCCGATGACATTTCCGACGGGGCGCAGGTGCTGCGGGCGCAGACGATCCGCCACCGGGACTGGGCCACCGCCAACGAGGCGCGGACCCGGATGCGCTACGCCTGGGCGGACTTCTTCGAGAACCACGACGTGCTGCTCTGTCCCGTCGCCTCCGTCCCCGCCTTTCCGCATGATGAATCGGAGGACATGAATGCCCGCACGCTGACGGTGAACGGCAGGACCGTGTCCTATTTCGACCAGCTGTTCTGGGCCGGCATGACCGGCGTCAGCTACCTGCCCGGCACGGTGGTGCCCGGCGGCATGACGGACGGGCGGTTGCCGGTCGGTATCCAGGTGGTCGGGCCGGAGATGGGGGATCGCCGCACCCTGGCCGTGGCGCGGGTGATCGAAAGCCTGACGGGCGGCTTCCAGGCTCCCGCCGGATTCGACTGAGGGGAGTCCGCCTTGTTCGGACCAGCCCAAACCTGACCGGAGACCTCCGCGCGCCCATCCTGAGGCGCGTGGGCGGCACCATGGGCTGCCGGGTCGAGCCCGGCAGCGCCGTCAGAATGGGTGGAGATGCTCTTGCTCACCGGATCGGAAATCGCGCAGGGATCCCGGTCCCGAAGGCGGACGGAACAGAACACAGGATACCCGATGGCACGGACTGCCGGAGAACCATGAAGGGAGACTGTCTTGGACAGGGATACCGACTATTTCGCCGCGAAGCGCAATCCCGGCGACCGCTACAAGGTCTTCGATCCAAAGGACCCGCACGAGACCAATACCGGCCCGTTCTTCTGGCGCAAGCGCGACGGGCGGCTGCGCTTTGCCTTCGAGGCGGAGGAGAAGCACTGCAACTCCGGCGGCATCGTCCATGGTGGTCTGCTGATGACCTTCGCCGACCTGATGATGTGCGCCACGGGTACCGAAGGCACGGACGACAATGGCGTCTTCACCGTCTCCTTCAACGCGGAGTTCATGGCCAGCGGCAATCGCGGCGAGATCATCAAGGCCCGGGCCGAGGTGGTGCGCCGCACCGGTCAGATGGTCTTCATGCGTGGCGAAATCTATACCGATGAACGTGTCATCCTGACCTGTTCCTCCGTCCTGCGGCGCATGCGCAAGTCCTGATCCGCCTGCAAGCAAGCGCCGATGCCATTCCGCCGCATCCCGTTCCGGTGCCGGGGTGGTTTATCCTGCGTCATCCGTCGACGGAAACGAATGCCGCCCGATGCATGCCCGAATGTACATGATCCAGCCTGTCGTCTGCGCCATCGCCGTGGTGGCGCTGGCGTTTCACGCCTGGTTCTGGGTGGCCTGTGCCGTGCAGACGACGCATCAGGCGACCGGGTCATCGACCGCGGACCTGAGCATCCTGATCTGTACCCCGCAGGGTTTGCAGCAGACGGTTCTGCCGGACGGCACGACAAGGGCACCCTCAACCGAGACCTGCCCGGAATGCAGCCAGATGTGCGGCGGTGGCACGGTGGCCGCTTCGGTCCAGTCGCTGCATCCGACCACCGTGGCGGAACTCGTGCTGGCGGAACGGCTTGCCGCCGAACCGGCCCGTCCGTCCTTCATCCTCACCCGGTCGCGCCCCCGCGCGCCGCCGGTTTCCGGCCTCGACATCACCTGATTTCGACAATCGGAAACCGCAAGCAGCGGCACGCCTGATTTTTCCCGGCCCCACGAGGGCCGGGGCATCGGTCCGATGCCGCGCTGAATGCGAGGATATTCATGCGAACAGCAGTTTTCGCGGCGAGTCACATGCTTGCCGCCCTGGGGGTGGCCGTGCTGGCGCTCTCCAGCCCCACGGACCTGATCCTCACTCTGGGCCTGCAATACGCCTGGTGAACCTGAACCCCGCCACACCCGGTGACCGGAACCACGGCGCGGGTGTGGCGAACCTCAAGACAAAGGAAAGACACGATGTACAGACACATGACACGCATCATCCCCCTGCTGGCAATCATGCTCGGCCTGGTGCTGCAGAACGTATCGGCACACGAACATCAGAAGGGTGACCTGAGCATCATCCACCCCTATGCCTATGCCTCCATCGGCTCGGCACGGGCCGGAGCGGTCTTCGTCACCCTGCGCAATGGCGGCGCGCAGGATGACGTGCTGCTGGGTGTGGAGTTCGAAGGCTCGGCGCGCGCCGAACTGCATACCCACAAGCACGAGAACGGCACCATGAAGATGCGCCCGGTGGAGCAGATCACGGTTCCGGGGCAGGGTGAGGCGAAGCTGCAACCCGGTGGCGACCACATCATGCTGATGGGCCTGAAGCGCGGGCTGGAACTGAACCAGTCACACGATCTGGTGCTGATCTTCCGGGACGCAGGGCGGGTGTCGGTGCAGTTCACCGTGGAGGAGCGCAACTGACCCGAAGGGGCTGGGGGGAGTTCCCGGCGGCCGTATCCGTTACAGCCGCTTCGCCACTTCCTCCAGCATCACCTCCGTCGCGCCGCCGCCGATCGACATGACGCGGGCGTCGCGATAGAGGCGCTCCACCGGGTTCTCGCGCATGAAGCCCATGCCGCCAAAGAACTGGGTGCAGTCGTAGAGCACCTTGTTCACCATCTCCCCGGTCAGCGCCTTGACCATGGAGACCTCCCGCACGCAGTCCTGACCCTGTGAATCCAGCCAGGCGGCATGCCACAGCAGTTGCCGCGATGCCTCCACCTCCGCCGCCGCCATGGACAGGCGCTGGCGGATCGCGCCGATGTCCCAGAGTGTCTTGCCGAAGGCCTGGCGCTGCTTCACCCAGTCGAGGGTCAGCTCGATCCCGGCCATGGCCATGCCGACGGCCATGGCACCCAGGGTCAGCCGCTCGTTCTGGAAGTTGTCCATGATGGCGTAGAAGCCGCGGTTCTCCTCCCCCAGCAGGGCGTCCGCAGGCAGATAGGCGTCCTCGAACACCAGTTCCGCCGTGTCGGACGATCGCCAGCCGGTCTTGTCCAGCGTGCGGGCAACGCTGAAGCCCGGCGTGTCGCGTGGTACGATGAAGATTGAGATGCCGCGGCTGCCCTTGACGTTGGTATCGGTCTTGGCGCCGACGAACAGCACATCCGCCGTGGCCCCGTTGGTGATGAACACCTTGGAACCGTTCAGCCGCCAGCCGTTGCCGTCGCGCACCGCCTTCGTCGTGATGCCGGCGACGTCCGATCCGGCACCGGGCTCGGTCACGGCAACCGCCGTCAGGATGTCACCGGAAACGATACCGGGCATCAGCCGGTCCTTCTGTTCATCGGTGCCATAGCGGGCCAGATGCGGGGAAGCCATGTCGGTATGCACCGCCACCATGGCATTGAAGCCGCCGAAGGTGGCGCGGCCCAGTTCCTCGTGCAGGGTCACCGTGGCCCGCGTGTCGAGGGCGGAACCGCCGTAGCTTTCCGGGTAGCGCACCCCCAGCAGGCCCAGATCGCCCATCTGTTTCAGCACCGATTTCGGGCTGCGTCCCTCCGCCTCCCACGCGTCGCCATGCGGCGTCACGGCCTCCGCCACGAAACGCTGCACGGTATCGCGCAGCATCCCCAGTTCCTCGGTCATCTGTGAAGGATCACGAAAGATCATCTGCTCAGGCCCTCCCCGACCCGCATGATTCGCTGCCCCGCGAATCGATTCGTTTTCAATGTCCGGATTATCCGACTTTGTTCGCGTCTGTTCCGGTAAACAGAGTCACATTTCAGGCGCCTGCGGCTGCCGCCGCGTCGCCCGCGATCCCGTTCCGTTCATGGTCATGCCCCGATAGCTGGCCCCGGTCGCGCCGGTCCAGGGCAAGCCAGTCTCGCAGAAAACCATCCACCCAGCCGTCCACATGCGGATCATGCTGGCGGCGTCCGTCAATATGTTCATCCGGCTGCTGCGCGCCGGGACAGACCAGCCGCGCGGCACCGCCGATCAGCCAGCGGCGGTTCATCTGCTCCGTCACCTCCGGATGAAACTGGATCGCCAGGGCGTTGCCGTACATGGCGAAGGCCTGCTCCGGAAAGCAGTCGCCGGTGGCCAGCAGGGTGCCGCTTGCCGGTGTCGTGAAACCTTCGCGATGCCACTGGAAGATCCGCATTTCGTCGGGAAAGAACGCCTTGCCCGCATCGGTCGCGCGCACCGGGTAATAGCCGATCTCCACCCGTCCCTCCGGATGCTCGGCGACGGTGCCGCCTGCCGCGCGGGCCAGCAGTTGCGCACCCAGGCAGATGCCGAGGAAAGGCGTGCCGCTCTCCACCACCTGCGGAATCCAGTCGATCTCGTTGCGGATGTAGTCCTCGTGCACGTCATTGGCACTCATCGGCCCGCCGAAGACCGCGACCCCGGCGTAACGGTCGAGGTCCACCGGCAGCGGTTCGCCGCAGGCATGACGGCAGATATCGACGCGATAGCCCATGGTGCGCAGGCGCAGACCCACCCGACCGGGGTCGGAATGGCGCTGATGCACGACCAGCAGGACCGTGTCGGGTGACGAAGCGGGTGGCAGATCCGGTTCAGGCATGCGCAATGTTCGCGCGTGCAGCAATCGAGCGCAAGATGCTTCGGTACTGTTGCGATTCATTGGTGGTCCCCGGCCTGCCCGCTCCCCCTCCCGACCACTCACGGGATTATCCTTATGGGTGGTCGGGAGGGGGAGAG
>CAXBNO010000077.1:0-9839 GCA_963976775.1 uncultured Kordiimonadales bacterium | reverse complement strand
TACCGCGCTTGCGGCGACGGGGCTTCTCCGCCGCGCAGGTCTGGTGATAGATCAGTACCGTCAGGCCTGGCGTGGCGCGCAGTTCCCGCTGCACCTTGTCCAGCTCATCGCGATGGTGGATCGTCAGCCCCGGTGCCCAGTGCAGGCCACTGGGATACTTGTCGGGTTCGTCGGTCACGACGACGACACGCTTCGCCCCCTCCGCATGGACCTGCAGGGAGATGTCCCAGACCGTCAGCGTGCCGTCATGCGGCTGCCCGCCGGTCATGGCGACGGCATCGTTGTAGAGAATCTTGTAGGTGATGTTCACACCTGCGGCGGAGGCCGCGCGGATTGCCAGCAGGCCGGAGTGGTAGTAGGTGCCATCGCCCAGGTTCTGGAAGATGTGCTCCTCTTCCGTGAACGGCGACTGGCCGACCCAGGTGACACCTTCCGCGCCCATGTGGGTCATGGTCTGGGTGCGGCGCTCCGGCATCCAGATCGCCATGCCGTGACAGCCGATACCGGCCCCGGCGCGGCTGCCGTCCGGCACCTTGGTGGAACTGTTGTGCGGGCAACCGGAACAGAAGAACGGTGTGCGCATGGTCTTGGGCGGCGGTGCGGCAAGGGCGGCTTCCTTGGCCTCGATCCGGGCCAGGCGCTGCTCCATCGCCGAATCGGTCAGATCGCGCTGCCGCAGCCGTTCCGCGATCGCGCGCGCCACCATCGTCGGCGAGAGTTCACCGGTCGAAGGCATCAGGGGCTTGCCGCGTTCGTCGGTCTTGCCCACCACATTCGGGCGACGGTCGGCAGGGACGTGATAGAGCAGCTTCATGAGCTGATCCTCGATCAGCCCGCGCTTCTCCTCCACCACGATGACTTCTTCCAGCCCTTCGGCAAACTTCAGCGCGCCTTCGCTTTCCAGCGGCCAGGTCAGTGCGACCTTGTAGATGCGCACGCCCATCTCGTTCAGGCGATCCTCCGGCAGCCCGAGATCCGACAGCGCCTGGCGCAGGTCCAGATAGCCCTTCCCCGTCGCCATGATGCCGATGCGGGCGGGCCGGGTCGGTTCATGCACGATACGGTCGAAATGGTTTGCCCGCGCGAAGGCTGCAACAGCCTCCATCTTCGGGCCCATCAGACGGGCTTCCTGCACCATGGGCGCATCCCCGAGGCGAATGTTCAGCCCACCCGCCGGCATCTCGAAATCGGTCGGCATGCGGATGTCCAGCCGGTTCGGATCGACGTGAACGGAGGCACTGCTCTCCACGGTCTCGGAAATCGCCTTGAACGCCGTCCAGGTGCCGGAATAGCGCGACATGGCAAAACCCAGCATGCCGAGGTCCAGATATTCCTGCACGCTGGCCGGGTTCAGCACCGGAATCATCGCCGCCTCGAACACCTGCTCCGACTGGTGCGGCAGGGTGGAGGACTGGCAGCCATGGTCATCACCGGCCAGCACCAGCACACCGCCATGCTTCGATGAGCCAGCGGCATTGCCATGCTTCAGCGCGTCGAGGGAGCGGTCGACGCCCGGTCCCTTGCCGTACCAGATACCGAAGACACCATCGACGGTGGCCTTCGGAAACAGGTTGGTCTGCTGGCTGCCCCAGACGGCGGTGACGCCCAGATCCTCGTTCAGGCCGGGCTGGAAGTGGATGTTGTTCTCCGCCAGATACTGCTTCGCCCCCCACAGCGCCGCGTCGTACTGGCCGAGCGGTGAGCCGCGATAGCCGGAAATGAAGCCGCCCGTGTTCAGACCGTGTGCCAAATCGCGCTGCCGCTGCATCATCGGCAGACGGACCAGCGCCTGCACACCCGTCAGATAGATGCGTCCGCTCTCGACCGTGTACTTGTCGTCCAGCGCCACCTTTGCCAGCTCGGCCATTCCCGCGTCCTCCCCCGAATTCGTCGCCAGATATTCCTGCGCGCATCATGACGGCGGTTCCGCCCCGTGGGAAGTGGCCGCAGTCTCCACCCACCCCTGCCTTGCGCGGGTGCCGGATCAACCGCATCCTGCCGCAGTCGACAGTTGGGCGCAGAGGGGGCGGGGCGGATGTTTTCGCACATCTTCATCGGGATCAATGATTTCGAAGGCGCATTCGCCTTCTACCGGCCTCTGGCCGTTGCCCTGGGCCTGAACCTGCGTTTCAGCGATGCGGAGGCAGGCTGGGCGGCCTGGAACAAGGGGGACGAATTCCGTCCGTTGCTGGTCATCGGCCACCCCTTCGACGGCAACCCGGCATCGCCCGGCAACGGTCAGATGACCGCCTTTCTGGCCGGGACACGCGCCATTGTCGATGAATGCCACAGGCTGGCACTGGCCAATGGCGGCGCATCCGAAGGCGAACCCGGACTGCGCCCGCACTATCACCGGGACTATTACGGTGCCTACTTCCGCGACCCGGAGGGCAACAAGCTCTGCGTTGTCTGCGATGCCCCGGAGATTTCCGCATGAGCCCCCGACCGCCGGAGCAGGCGCGCGCCGTCATCGTTGGCGGCGGGGTTTCCGGCTGTTCCGTCGCCTATCACCTGGCGAAACTGGGCTGGACCGAGATCGTGTTGCTGGAACGCCAGCAACTGACCAGTGGCACGACCTGGCACGCCGCCGGACTGATCGGGCAGTTGCGGGCATCGCGCAACATGACGCGGCTGGCGAAATATTCGGCTGATCTCTACACGACGCTGGAGGCAGAGACCGGCATCGCCACGGGCATGCGCCGGACCGGATCCATGACCGTGGCGCTGACCGAACACCGGCGCGCGGAGATCCTGCGTCAGGCCACGCTGGCCCGCGCCTTCGATGTGGAGGTCCACGAGATTTCGCCCGCAGAGATCAAGGCGCTGTACCCGCACCTGAACACCGATGGCGTGATCGCAGGCGTGCACCTGCCCGGCGACGGCCAGTGCGACCCCGGCAATATCGCGCTGGCGCTGGCGCGCGGAGCGCGGATGGCGGGCGCGAAGGTGATCGAACATGTGAAGGTGACGGGTGTCGAGACAGCCGCAGGACGGGTCAGCGCCGTGACCTGGGAAGCGGAAGGGGAGGCAGGACGTACCGCGACCGATGTGGTGATCAATTGCGCCGGAATGTGGGGGCGGGCGTTTGCCGCGCGGTCCGGCGTGACCCTGCCGCTGCATGCCTGCGAGCACTTCTATCTGGTGACGGAACCCGTGGCGGACCTTGGACGGTTGCCGGTTCTGCGGGTACCGGACGAACATGCCTATTTCAAGGAAGATGCGGGCAAGCTGATGCTCGGTGCCTTCGAACCGAAGGCCAAGCCCTGGGGCATGGACGGCATTGCCGAGGATTTCTGCTTCGACCAGTTGCCGGAGGATTTCGATCATTTCGAGCCGATCTTCACCACGGCGGTGAACCGCATGCCCCTGCTGCAGAAGGCCGGAATCCATACCTTCTTCAACGGTCCCGAGAGTTTCACCCCCGATGATCGCTACTATCTGGGGGAAGCGCCCGAACTGCAGGGTTACTGGGTCGCCGCCGGATACAATTCCATCGGCATCGTCTCCTCCGGCGGGGCTGGATATGCGCTGGCGCACTGGATCGCGGAGGGGGAACCGCCCTTCGACCTCTGGGAAGTCGATATCCGCCGCGCCCAGCCGTTTCAGCGCAACCGCGCCTACCTGCGGGAGCGGGTGAGCGAGAGCCTGGGCCTGCTGTACGCCGATCACTACCCCTATCGCCAGCCCGACACCGCGCGCGGCATCCGTCGCTCCCCCCTGCACGGCGCCCTTGCCGCCGAAGGTGCCGTCTTCGGCGAGGCGGCAGGCTGGGAACGGGCCAACTGGTTTGCCGAACCGGGAGAAGCCGCCCGCTATGACCACGACTGGCATCGCCAGAACTGGTTCGCCAGCCAGGCGCGGGAGCACAGGGCCCTGCGTGAAGGTGTCGGTCTCTATGACATGTCGTCATTCGGCAAGATCAGGGTCGAGGGCCGGGACGCCCTGCCCTTCCTGCAGGATCTCATGGCCAACCAGATGGATGTTGCCGCGGGCCGCATTGTCTACACACAGATGCTCAACCCGCGCGGCGGTATCGAGTCGGACCTGACGGTGACGCGACTGTCCGAGACCGCGTTCCTGCTGGTGGTACCCGGCGCGACCATGGTCCGGGACATGACATGGCTGCACCGTCACCTTGATCCGGACCTGCATGTGACGATCACCGACATGACGGCAGCGGAGGCGGTGCTCTGCCTGATGGGACCGGACGCACGCGCCGTGCTTCGGTCCTGTTCCCCTGACGATTTCGCGGACACGGCACAGCCCTTCGGAACTGCCCGGCAGATCGAGATCGGCATGGCCATGGCACGGGCGCACCGTATCTCCTACGTCGGCGAGCATGGCTATGAGCTCTATGTCCCGACGGATACGGCCATGCATGTCTTCGAGACCCTGCAGCAGGCCGGACAGGAACACGGCCTGCGTCTCTGCGGGCTTCACGCCATGGATTCATGCCGCATGGAGAAGGGTTTCCGCCATTTCGGTCATGACATCACGGACGAGGATCATGTCCTCGAAGCCGGGCTGGGGTTCGCCGTGCGGACGGAGAAAGGTCCCTTCATCGGGCGCGACGCCGTGCTGCGAAAGCGCGAGAGCGGGCTGGAGCGACGGCTCATGCAGTTTCTCGTCACCGATCCGGCGGCGATGATCTTCCACAATGAGGCGATCATGCGTGATGGCCGGATCGTCGGCACGGTCACGTCAGGAGCCTACGGTCATACACTGGGGGGTACGCTGGGCCTGGGGTATGTGCCCTGTATCGGGCAGCATTCCGATGACCTGCTTGAATCCGATTACGAGATCGAGATTGCCGGGCGGCGCTTCCCCGCCAGGGCATCGCTGCGACCGATGTACGACCCGCAGTCGATGCGCATAAGGGGCTGAGCGCCGGGCCACACACGGGCAGCCCGTCGGTCACACCCATGACCGACGTTGTCCCGGCTTCAGGATCTCACGGAAGCCCGGCTTACTGTGTCGCCGCGGGTGCGCGAATGCTGCCGACCATGCGACGGGCCTGTTCCCGGCACCCGTGCTGGGCCATCCAGACAATGGTCTCCAGATCGCCGCCCACATGCTCCGGAACCTTCAGGATCGTGACCTCGGCCGCAGAGCGTGCAGCCTCCACCTTCATCAGGAAGGTTGTCCCGTCAGCGGTGGAAAGCGTCGGCGGCCAGCCAAGTTCCCGATCTCCCTTGCGCCAGTAGGCAACCAGCGGCTCATCGGAGCTCGACCAGTCCTTGACGGAGAAGCGGGTATCGCGATCAAGCGAACCGGGGCGCCAGAACTTCGGGCTGGCGGCTGGCGGCAGACAGAACGTCGTGTTGCGCGACACATCGATGGCAAGCGGGTCGCGCAGCAGATCATCCTTGGAGAATGCACGCACCGCACCAAGCTGGGAACGCTCCCGCTCGTCTTCCTTGACCAACTGCCCGAGCATGGACATGACACCGCCATCACCCGCAGGCGCATCGGATGCCACGGCACCGGTATAGGGTCCGCGCAACACACGCGTGCCACCGGCACTGTCCATCAGACTGATGCTTCCACCTTCAGGAATGTCCACATAGGCATTGGCCGGCAAGGACGTCCCGGGTGAAAACGCTGAGATCGTTGAATCGAGGACAATCACATCTGCCGCGTGCGCACGGGGCGCCCAGGCCGTGATCGCAATCAGAGCCGCCAGGGCGAAACCAAGCGCTCGTCGAGATCCAAATAGACTCACTTTTTTCATATCCATCACACTCTATCCCAGACCCAAGCGGCAATATATCCGAACTTTGCCCCGATTTCACGTGCAACGGTCACGTTTACTTCTCTGACAATTCAAATGTTGCGCCAGTCTCACCGGCGTCAAGCCGTCGAAGATGCAGCGCCGCCAGCGGATGAACGGCCTGGCCTTCGTCGATCTCGGACAGCAGGGCAGCGGCCCGGACTGCATCTTCATCCATCGCGACATAGGCATTCCGGTAGTTCGCCGCAAGCGCGGCATCCATGTCCTGCAGGCAGGTATAGATCGTCACCGGCTGCTTCTTCCCCTTCAGGATCACATTGCCGATTGGCAGGATTGTGGCATCGTCGAGAGTGAGATCATCCCTCGCCGTTCCCGGAAATGCGCGCGACAGCGAAGCCTCGCTGACCGCCACGCGGGTGCCGAAATGCTTGTTTGCCGCCTCCAGCCGGGCCGCGATGTTCATCGAATCGCCCATGGCCGTATAGTCGAACCGATTGGCGCCCCCGAAGTTGCCGACAATGGCGTCGCCGCTGTGGACACCGATACGCGTGATCCCCATCGCCACGTCTGCATTCTCGATGCGATAGCGTTCCGAGAACACGTCCATCTCGATCGCACACCGGATAGCCCGCATCGCGTGGTCGTCCATCACGGTCGGTGCGCCGAACAGAGCCACGACAGCATCACCAATGAACTTGTCGATCGTGCCGCCGTGCTTGAGCACGATCTCGCTCATGCCATCGAGATAGCCGTTCAGCAGACTGGAAAGCCGTTCCGGAGTCAGACGCTCGCTGAGTCCCGTGAAACCGGCGATGTCGGAGAACAGAAAGCTCATTTCCTTCCGTTCGCCACCCACCTTCAGCCGTTCCGGATGGCGGGTCAGTTCATCCACCAGTGCAGGTGCCAGATATTGCGAGAAGGCATCGCGGATGAAACGCCCGTCACGCCGCGCGAGATAGGCGCGGAGTGCCGTCGTTGCCACGAACGCCATGATCAGGATTGCCACGGGGCGGGAGGCCGGGAGCAGCGGCAGGTTGCTGGTCGCCGAGTACCAGACAAGGAAACCATAACCGCCTGTGAGAACGGTGACACCGAGCAGGCGCACCGCCATCGACATCTCGAGCACACCGAGCAGCGCCCCCAGCAATGCGACAAGAATGATGATCAGCCAGCGCTGTGTCTCGTCCGCTTCGGGAACTGAGCGGGCATGGACAATCTGGTCAATGATGTTTGCATGTATCTCCACGCCCGCCGTCAGCACCGGAACTGCGGGATTCAGGGACGCGGACAGGCTGGTCCGGTGGCGGTCCTGTTGCGGCAGGTCCGCGCCAACCAGCACCAGGCGCCCCTCCAGCGCGGGCTTCAGCGCGGCGGGGCGGATCCTGGAAATGGCAAGCACGCCCTGGCTGGCCAGTACGGGAAAGGCCTGGGAGTTTGTATCGGTCGGTGTGCGCCAGCTGATCAGTCCCGATTCGGCCGCCGGGAAGCCGTAACCATTGGCCTTCAGCATCGCGCCGGGAAGGCTGGGGATATCCGTGCGCGGCAGGCTGAGATCATAGCGGCGGACCAGACCATCGGTTTCGATCGTGACATTGGCAAATCCGGGAATGGCACCGCTGCGTGCAATGAACGCCTCGAGCCAGGCCGACTGGGCTTCGATCAGCCCTGCGCGTGCGTCGGCCCATGCAACGATGACCGGTCCCGGGAACCGCCTGATGGCGTCAATCAGGCGCTGATCCTTCTCCGGCTCGGTTGCCTGGTCGAACAGGATATCGAAGCCGACGGAACGCACCCCGACCTTTGCCAGGCCATCCAGGAGATCGGCAAGAAACCCGCGATCCAGCGGTGACCGGTACGGCAGGCTGGCCAGTGTCGTCTCCGTGAAGGTGACAATTGCCACCGCTGGCCTGGATTCCGGATCGACCTGAACCGAGTTCACCAGAAGGAAGTCGTTCAGTCGCTGATCCATGAGGTCGAGGCCGGGGACGGCCCGAAAGGCCATCTCCGTTGCCGCCAGCGTGAGCAGGGTGACGATGACCGTCAGGGCAAGACGGTGGCGCAGAAACCTAAGCATCCTGCACCCGCAGCAGGCATGCCACGCCGGATGAAACGCCAATTTCTGGAGTGATGCTCATTACCGGAGACGGAAAAGGGGCCGGATCATGTTGCAATGACCCGGCCCCTGAACTGCCAGATATCAGGGCAGCGTACGAGCGACGCGGAAGCCCAGATTCTCGGTTCCCTTGTAGCCCCGGGCACGCTCGGCCATGTTCTTCGGTGTCACCATCCACGAACCACCACGGGTCACGTGATAGTCGCAGCGCTGCGCAATGTAGGCGCTGCCGTCGGACGGAACAGTGTCGAACTTGCGCGACCAGCAGTCCTGCGTCCACTCGGAGACATTGCCGATCATGTCATGCAGGCCGAAACCGTTCGGTGCATAGGACCCAACCGGTGCGGGACGGACATAGTCGTCATCGCAATCGACCGCCGGGAAGATCGGGAAATACCGGCCACCATAATAGTCCATGACATTCCCGTGGCGGCAGATGTCGTCCTGATCATCGCCGAAGTAGAAGATCGAGGACGAACCCGCACGCGCGGCATACTCCCACTCGGCCTCCGTCGGCAGACGAAGCGCATCAGGCTGACCGGTCAGGCCGAGCCGACGGTTGGCCCATTCCAGGAACGCCTGGGTGTGCTTCCATTCGACATTCATCACCGGACGCTCTCCACGCCCTTCGCCGTCGTCCTTCGGGCGATAGCCGAGGCAACCACCCTCATCAACGCAGGCGTCCCACATGTCGTAGGTGACCTCGAACTTGCCCAGCGCAAACCGATGCGCGATGCGGACGGTCGTCCCGGCCGCGCCCGAAGCCTGCATGATCTGGAAAGGCGTCGGGTTGATCGCGACCATCTCACCCACCGTCGACGCGAGCAGTGCAGTGTCGATCCGGGGGGCGGCAGGAGCTGAAGTCGAAGGCGGTGTCACGGTCGCGGCGGCCACCCGGACCGGCTCGGGCGCGGCGGGTGCGGCAGCGACCACGGCTGGCTCGGGCGCGACCGATGTTGCGGACTGACCTGTCGTGCGCGCCGGGGACACCATGGCCACAACAGGCTCGGACTGCGCCGGTGCGGCCTGCTCAAGTGACTGCAATGCCGGAGCCGACTCTGCGGCAGGCCTCGGCGGCTGAACCGCAACGGTCTGCTGCTGTGCAGGCGCGGGCGCCACGCTCAGCCAGCCGCTGCTCTGCGGCGCGGCGGCGGGCGGCGGAGCAACCGGCTGCGTCTGAGGCTGCAGGGCAGCAACGCGCACCGGCGGTTCCTCACGCGGCGTCACGAAGAAGAATTCGTCGTTCAGCGATTCCTCGGTCCAGGGTGTCTGCGCACCGGATGTCTTGCGACGCACATCCCGCCTCACCGCTCGCATGATCTCGTAGAGTGGGCGATCAGGCTGTTCGAGTGCACGCATCAGGGACTCGGTGAAGAGACCATTGTTCCCTTCGCCATCGAACGCCACCTGGCCCGGATCAGCCGCGTACGCAATGAAGGTACCGTTCGGCGCCGCCATGCGACCGAGACCACGCGTGCCCCCCGATGACCGGGTGTCACTGGGCAGAGGGTTGTCCCTGCAGGCATCCAGCATGACGATATTGGTGCCGCCCTGGCGGCGCTCCAGCCGCTCCATCAGGGAGCTGACGGAAATTGCAAAATCCGGGAGGTCGAGAGCGGTCTGGATATCGGCATCATCAGTAGGCACCATCCAGTTCGTACCATGCGCGCCAATCCCGTGACCCGCATAGAAGATGAAGGCCGTATCGTCACGCCCGACTTCGGAACTAAAACGGCGGACCAGCCGTGCCATCTCTACACGCGTCACGTTCTCATGGTGCGTGCCGCCGCTGAGTTCGAAACCAAGCTCCTTCAACCGCTTCGCCATCGAACGGGCATCATTCACCGGGTTCCTGAGGTCAGGTGCCTTGGTGTAATCGGCATTGCCGATGATGAGTGCGACGCGGCGCTCAGCTTGCGCCGCAGTCGACAGCGTCAGCGCAATGATCGTGCCTGCGATGAAGCCAGCCAGCTTTCTCATGCTTCTGATCCCCTG
>CAXBNO010000076.1:0-9854 GCA_963976775.1 uncultured Kordiimonadales bacterium | reverse complement strand
ACGGCCAGCGGCATCCTGATCGCGGCAAGCCAGCTCGGCCATGTGCTCGGGGTCAATGCCAGTGGCCACACCCTGATCGAGATCCTGCATTCACTCGCCTCCAGCCTCGACCAGATCAATCCGGTGACCGTGCTGATCGGTGTCGCCGCGACCGGGTTCCTGTTCTGGGTCAGGAAGTACCTGAAGCGGTCCCTGCTGGCGCTCGGTCTCGGGGCGATGCCTGCCGACATCCTGACCAAGGCGGGACCGGTCGCGGCAGTCGCCGTCACGACCCTGCTTGTGTGGGGTTTCGGCCTCGACACGGAAGGCGTGAAGGTCGTGGGTGCCGTTCCACAGAGCCTGCCGCCCCTCACCATGCCGCCCATGGATATGGATCTGATCCGGCTGCTCCTCGTGCCCGCGTTGCTGATCTCCGTCATCGGGTTCGTTGAATCGGTCTCCGTCGCGCAGACACTGGCCGCGCGCAAGCGGCAGCGCATCGATCCCAACCAGGAACTGATCGGCCTGGGCGCGGCCAACCTGGGGGCGGCCTTCACGGGCGGCTATCCTGTAACAGGCGGCTTTGCGCGTTCCGTCGTGAATGCGGATGCCGGGGCGGCAACACCGGCCGCCGGGGCCTTCACGGCTGTCGGCCTGGCCTTCGCAGCGATTGCGCTCACGCCCCTGGTCTATTTCCTGCCGAAAGCGACCCTGGCAGCAACCATCATCGTGGCGGTCCTCAGCCTGGTGGATCTCGGCATCCTGCAGAAGACCTGGCGCTATTCCCGGGCCGACTTCAGCGCGGTGCTGGCAACAGTCGTCCTGACACTGACCCTGGGCGTGGAGGTCGGGGTATCGACCGGTGTGATCCTCTCGCTGGCACTTCACCTGTACAAGAGTTCCCGGCCTCATGTCGCAGAGGTCGGACTGGTGCCCGGCAGCCAGCACTTCCGGAACATCCTGCGCCACAAGGTCGAGACCGATCCATCTGTGGTCAGTCTTCGGATCGATGAAAGCCTGTTCTTCGTGAACGCACGCTTCCTGGAGGATCTGGTGCTCAACCGCCTGTCCGGGAACGAGGCTATCCGGCACGTGGTGCTGATGTGCTCGGCAATCAACGAAATCGACTACTCAGCGCTGGAGAGTCTGGAAACGATCAACCAGAGGCTGGAAGGCATCGACGTCAAACTGCATCTGTCAGAGGTCAAGGGGCCGGTAATGGACCGCCTTCAGACCACGCACTTTCTTGACAGGCTCAGTGGTCAGGTCTTCCTGTCCCAGTATGACGCATGGCGCACACTGAAGCCCTGACCGGTCGGCGGAGCCGACGGGAACGGTGCCCGCGTGACGGGTGCCTTCGATCCAGCAGCAATGGCGTCAGGGGCAACTATTCCTCGACGGTGAAGCTGAAGCGGCGTTCGCCCTTCCGGTCCCAGCTGTCGTTCACGCGGATCAGGATCTCGTGATCCCCCGCCGGCAGGTCGGCATTGCTCGCCATGATCTCGCCATCCGTCACCTGCGCATGCTCCAGTATCCGGTCGGTGATATCGAAGGAGAAGATGGAACCGACGTAACGGATCTCCAGGCTCGTCATGTCGAGTGAAGCGCCAAGGCCGGGGCGCATCCGGACGTGAATGTCCACCGGGGCCCTGAAACGCGTTGTCGCGTTGGGTTGCACCAGTTCGATGACAGGTGCCTCCGCAACAGCGGCACGCGGGGCAGCCTCCAGCGTCGAACCGGGCAGCGAGCCGTCACTGATCGCAAGAACCTCGCTGCGGCTGATAAGTTCGAAGGCGCTGGCCGAGAAGGGCACGGACAGGGCCATGACGGCTCCTGCTAGCGCGGCAATCGATCTCATGACGGAATCCTCCCCTGTTTGTTGCGAGCGGAATCAGCCCCCGACAGGGGCATGGCGAAATGACAATTCGGTCTGCAGTGGCCGACGCAGACGCCGCTCTGTCACCAGGTCGTCGAGCCGCGCAGAAATGAAATGGTTCTTGCCCTTGTCGGCGATGAACATGTCCCGGGGCGCAGGCATTGCTGTGCGTGCGGCAAGCTGCACATCACGACATGCAGGCAGGCTGGACCGCACGTCCGCCGCGACATCCAGACTGCCACTGCCCTGAGGCGCAGGATCGGCGCAGGGCAGGAAGCTGAAGATCACCTGATCGGTGCCTGCCGCCCCTGCGAACTCGAACGGCCCGATATCGTGCACCTGTCCCGCCGCGGCCGGCCAGTCACCAAGTGGTACCAGTCTGCCGTCCGGTGTCCTGTTCGAAAGGCGGTGGATGCCCGGCAGGTTGGCGGTGGTTCGCAGGACAACCCGGTCCTGTCCGGTGAATGTGATCTCGTCCGGGGAGACCTGACGAAGCCTTTCGCCGCCATCATCAAGATAGGTCGCCACCACCAGGGTGGCGGCGACAGGCTCCGGCTCCGGTGCCGTCACCAGTGTCCCGGCACCGGATTCCGCGGGAACACAGTCCATGGTCGCATTGACCGCGGCGGGCGAAGCGGAACCTGAACTGCCCGTGACCTGGTTGGCTCCGGCTGCGGCAACCTCCACACCGGTATCGAGGGTTCCGACCAGCAGGTCGAAGATCTTCTCCGCCGCAAATCCGAGGATCGGCGCGGCCAGCGAGGAGAGAAAGCGCGACTCGATCTCATCCGGCTGGACAACCGCAGCGCGCGGACACGGCGTGACGCCAGCGGCAGATACGGACTGTACCGGCCCCGGTTCAGCCTTTTCCCCCTGGCAAGCGCCCAGACCGATCATGGCCAGCGCTAGCACTGAAATGCCCAATGGCTTCATCGTATCCGGTCCCTGTCCCCCTTTACGACAGGTCATTGTCGCCGCCGTCACGTGACAAGGCAACGCCAAAGGGGCACAATCCGGCAATTGATCGGTCGGGACCGGCGATGGCACACTCCCCTGATGGTCTAATGCCGACTTGGATCGCGACCGGACCATGAATCGGGAACAGCTGGAATGAAAGCCAGTCGCAATGCCTTCGGAACCCGCCTGTCCGCGCTTGTCGCGGTGCCGGTTCTGCTCGTCATCGCAGCCTCCGCCGCAAGGGCCGACGATTGTCCCGACGCCGATTCCGCCGCACAGGCATTCGCGCGGGGTGATCTGCAATCCCTGAGACAGATGTCCAGAACAGCGACTGTTGCACCGTGCCCTCCGGGATTCCGGAACTGGATCCGGGTGGCATTGGCGCGGGTCGCGACCGCGGGCATTGTCAGCAGCCCGCCGTCGGACATCCACATGGCTGCGGCCCCGCCCGAACTGGCTGCGCTGCAGCTCGACGTTCCCCCGCCCCTGGTGCTGGAGGCACTGGGCGACGGCTATCGTGCGGCAGGCCATTACGCGGCGGCGGCCATGGCCTACCAGCGCGCGATGACGTTGCTCGCTGACACCAGCCAGAGCTGGCAGGACTTTGATCCGGGCCCCGGCTTCGTGCGCATGATCCACCAGAAGATGGAGGAAGCGCGCCTGCTCTCCCCCACCCATGTCCCTGTCGATTTCGACCCCGCGACGCAGCGAAAGGGCGGGTATGCGCTTGGCTCCGTGCGCGGATTCAACCCCACGGTCCGGCGGGAGCCGATCGCGTTCGAAACCGACTCGACGGAACTGACGGAGGATGGAAAGAAGACCGTCTCGCAACTGGTCGAACGGCTGCTGAACGAGAATCCGGACATCGTGACCGTCGTCGGCCACGCGGATGAGCGTGGCGATGATCGCTACAACGAGGCACTTTCGGAGCGCAGGGCCGCGGCAATCGCCGAGAAGATCCGGAACGCCGGATTTTCCGGCAATGTAACGGCCATCGGGCGAGGCGAGAGCCAGCCCTTCCCGATTGACGGCCGGAACGTCCTGCCGCTGGAGGATCAGTGGCGGCTTGATCGACGGGTGGAGATCTGCGTCGGCATGGCCACGGCGACATGCGGCGGCTGATACTCGTTCCCATTACCCTCTTGGCCTTGCTGACTTCCGCTCCGAGCAAGGCTGAACTGCGCGCGCTTGTGGTGGCGGTCGAAACGGACGCGCCGGGTGCGGAACGCGATGCCGCCGAACTGGCGGACGCACTGAGGCATGTGCACGGCAGCGACATCACCGTCCTGACCGGCCCGGACGCCAGGCCCGAGACCGTGCGCCGGGAGCTTGCAATGCTGCAGTCCCGTGCAGCGACGGGCGATCTGGTCTTCTTTTCCTTCGCAGGTGCCGGGGGCCAGCAGCCCGAACGGGCACTCGGCAGCGAGACCGACCAGCTGGACGAGGTTCTGCGGCTGAGCGATGGCGACCTCGCCACCGGAATCCGGGACGGGGAACTGGCGCTCTGGGCCTCCGGCATCGCGGCAAGGGGCGCACTCGCGATGCTGCTGCTGGACACGGGCTATGTCGACACGCCACGTCGTTCGGCCAGCGGTCCTGGCCGTGCGCCGCATTCGAGAGGACTTCCGGTGCAGTCGGTGCGGCGATGGCCCGAGTCACCAGCCGGATTTGCAGCACTCGCGGAAGTCTATCGGGCGTCGTCACTGGCGGGTCTGGAACAGATTCCGCCACGCACCATGATCCTGCAAGCGACTGCGAAACCGGATCACGCGGCGCCGACATTCGCGCTGTCCGATGGCACCCGCAATGTGACCGCAACAACACGCGGCGCGCTCAGCCATGCCTTCGCTCAGGCTATCCGCGGTGCGGCGGACCGCAATGGTGACGCGCGCGTGACCGCCGATGAACTGGACCGGCACATCCGCGCGACGATGCGCCAGGTCACGGACGGTGCGGCCTGGCCCGGCATTCACTATCGCTTTGCGCCGAATTCGCCCCTCTTCTTCGGCAGGGCCAGCACGGACGGTGACCGCGCGCCCCACCCGATCCCGCTGAACAGGACCGTGACGGTCGAGCCGACGCGGCGGCATGCCTTCTCCGCAAGAGGTGACCTGATCGCAGAGCAGGCCACGGTCGGCATGGCCGGGCAGATCACGGAGAGCCGCCTGGCAATTGACCGGCTGCATCTGCTGGCCCGACGCAGTCCCCTGGACGCCGAGACCATGCCTGATCGCGGCCTGTGGACCTTTGGACAACGCTTCTCGATCCGCATCGGCGATGCGGATCTGCCGCATCACCTGATTGCCAATGTCACCGGTCATGGGAGGGTGCAGATGCTCTATCCGGAAGCGAGTGGTCAGTCCGACCGGCTTGGGGGATTGCTGAACGACCTGGCAATCCTGGGGCCTTTCGGAACCGACAGCGTGGTGATCATCGCGACAGCGGAACCGGCACAGGACGTTTATCAGATCTTCAGGGACTGGGATGGGCGGCCCTTTGACCGCGATATGGCGACCCGGGTCAGCAGACTGCTGGACCGACGCGATTTCCGGGTGGCAGTCCTGCCAATCGTCTCGTCCGCAGGTGGGGGAGCAAGCCAATGAAACGACCGGAAACCGCGCTGCCGCCGCGAAGGGTCCCGGGCTTCAGCCTTCTCGCCTGCTGTCTTGCAATGCTGCTGTCGCCGCACGTCACCGCCGAGGAATCACCCAGACCTGTCGCGCGCATCATCGGTGGCCATGAGGTCCAGTCGGGCGCACGTCCCTGGCAGGTGCTGCTGAACATCAACCGCTCCGGCCTTCACTATACCTGCGGTGCCACCATCATTTCGGCTGAGTGGATCCTGACCGCCGCCCATTGCACCCATGCCGTGGCCGACAGGCCGAACAGCATCCGTGTCCTGGCCGGTACGACGCAACTGGAGGAGGGCCAGGGCGTCATCGTCGGCGTCCGGGAGATACACGTTCACCCCGACTATGACGGATCAGCCATCAATCACCCGCATGATGTTTCCCTGCTGCGGCTGACGGAACCACTGCCCTTCGTGCCGGTGCGCCTGATGGCACCTGCGGATGAACAGGTGCTGGGCGCGCAGGGCACACCGGGCCTCGTGATCGGGTTCGGGGCCGTCGAGGAAGGCGGCGGCGCGTCGGCGAAGCTGCTGGAAACCAGCGTGCCGCTTCAGCCCTATGACAAGTGCAAGCAGGTCTATGGCACCTATCTCCGACCCGGCATGATCTGTGCCGGACTGGATGAAGGCGGACGCGATACCTGTCAGGGCGACAGCGGCTGGCCATTGCCGGTACGCGACGGGAACGGCGACTTCGTGCAGTTGGGCATCGTCAGTTGGGGCGCTGGCTGCGCCGTCGCCGGCCGCTATGGCGTCTATACCCGGATCACCAGCTATCTCGACTGGATCGCAGAACGGACACGCCTCAGCGTCGCCGCACTCACCGGTTTCGAGGACGATCCCCAGGTTGTGGCCGCAGCGGCACCACCCGTGCTCGAGTCGGCGCTGGTCTCTGCCGATTCCGTCATCGTGGTGCCCCAGACCGCAGCCGTGGCACCGACCGGTGCGGGCAACACGTCTGCCGGTGCGGCCACGGACCCGACCGGCAGTGCCATGAACATGGGTACGATCCTGGCGCCCGTTTCCCCGCGACTGCCGCCACCGAATGTTGCCACCATCGACGTTCCCCAGCGCCCGTCAGGCAACCGCGCCCTGCTGATTGGCATCGACGACTACTGGGATGACCAGTTCGACCTGACCGGCAGCGTCGCCGATGTGGAGCGCATCCGCGGCCTGTTGCTGGCCGATGGCAGTTTCACCGAAGATCAGATCATGGTCCTGACCGATGCCCAGGCCACACGGGCCAACATTCATCTGGCATTCGAGAAATGGCTGACGGCACAGACCCGGCCCGACGATCTGGCACTGCTCTATTTTGCCGGTCACGGCTTTCACCAACAGGACCTGAACGGCGACGAGGCTGATGGGATCGATGAAGCCATCGTGCCCTATGATGCCAACCGCTTCCGTGCACGCGACCTGATCCGCCCCGCCGTCATGCGTGTCATCGTCGATGACGACATCGGTGTCCTGCTGCGTGCGATCGCGGACAGGCGGGTGACGGCGATCTTCGATTCATGCTTCTCGGGCTCCGTCACCCGGAATCTCGCCGCGAACGTGCCCGATACGGCCAATGCGCGCTCCCTGGATTTCCGGCTGGGCGGCACGTTCAAGCCGCTGCCGCGCAGCGCCATGAGTGCCCGGACGAATGCAAATGACCTGATCGATCTGCGCAATGACAAACTGGTTGTCTGGACAGCGGTCTCGGAGCGGGAACTCGCCCTGGTCGACCGTAGCGCCACGCCGCCGGGCGGGGTCTTCACCTCCGCCTTTGTCGATGGGTTGCAGGACCGGGCGGCTGACGCGGACGGGGACGGAATTGTCTCACACGCCGAACTGCTGGATCATCTGAGGCAGCGCGCGGGCAGCTATTGCCAACGGAACCCCGGATCATGCGGCATCGGGCTGACACCCACGCTGGAGGCGGCCTCGCAGACCTATCTCACCGACGTCATTTCCAGACGGCCGGTCCACCGCGCCATCCTGGAATCGGCCACCGGCACATCATCTTTGCCGCTTGATCAAACGGAACCGGCACCTGTCGTACTGGCCACGGCGGGCGCATCAGCGCAGCAACAGGTCGCGGCAGCCGCCGTGCCTCCGCCACCAGCCAGGCCTGAACCGACCGCAGCCCCCAACGCGACATCGCCTGCGCGAACGCCTGCACCGATCCCGTCCATTCGTCCGCCACGCGTCGAGGGAGCGCCGGAGGAGATGATCGCCGACGGGCCGAAGAAGCCACGTGAGAGTGTCGTCCATCTGGCCGTGACTCCGTCCAGCACCGTGAAGGTCGGTGACCGTATCCGGCTCTCCGTGACCGCGCGGCGCGCCGGGCGCCTGTTTGTTATCGACGTCCGCTCCGATGGCAAGATGGTGCAGATCTTCCCGAACAATCTGGCTGTTGCCGCCGGTCAGACATCGCGCATCGGCGCAGGCGAGACGGTGACGTTCCCGAAACTCGCCGACGGCTATGACTTCGTGGCTGGTCCGCCGCTGGGTCAGGGTCGACTGGTCGCCATCCTCGCCGACCCGGAATCGGAAGTGGCCAAGGTGCTGGACCGCCATCGCGACCTGGAGACCATCAAGGACCTGCGCGCCTACCTCGCCGACGTCGCCGCGGGTCTGCGCCAGCCGCAACGGGACGGATTTGCCATGCGTCTGCCGGACTGGACGATGCATGCGGTTGACTACGAGATTGTCCAATGATCAGGGTACGGGGCTGCAATATGCGCAAGGTTCGGAGGCTCCTTCCAGGACTGGCAACCGCCGCGATAATCGGCGGCTTGGCGGTCACATTCCCCGCGGCAGCCGACAGCGGTTCCGTACAACTCGACGCCCTGGATCCGCCGCGCCGCGTCGCCGTGGGGCTGGAGCGGCTCGGCTTCTGTCTGGCCAGCGCGGCACTGCATACAACTCCGGACCGGAATGTGCTGATCGCGCCAACCGGGGCGGGCCGGATTCTGGCCATGATCGGAGCGGGCAGTCCGTTGCCAGTCCGCCAGAAGATGGCGACGTTGCTGGGCTGGCCGGAATTCCTGGGCGGGTCGATGGCATTCGGCGTCAGCCTGGATCGTGCGCGGCGATCTGCCGAAGCCGCCCCCGACCTTGCGCTGCATCTGGCGACAGGCGTCTGGCACGACAGGAAGCACGAGCCCCTTGCCTATTTCGCCCGGCATGCCGGGGAAGGCCTGCACGCCATGGACCCCGCCGACCCGGCGACCACCGACCGGATCAACGCCTGGATCAGCGATGCCACCGGCGGCATGATCGGGGAGGCCGCCACCGATGTCCCCGCCGACACGATCATTCTGATGGCCGACGTTCTTGCCTTCAGCGGTGGCTGGACCACACCTTTCGAACCGGAGGCCACGCGCCGCGCCGCATTTGCCACGGGAACGCCGCTGGCCACGGAAGTCGCGATGATGCAGTCGGGTCGGCAGGTACTGCCACATCGCCGCGACGCCCATGGTGACTGGCTGACCCTGCCCTATGGCGATGGCCGCTTCGAGGCGGTGCTGGTGCGGCCAGCGGAATTCGAACTCGGCAGCTTCAGCAGGATGGCCTGTGAGACCGTTGGCGGTCTGGCCGTTCCCGTTGCCGCAACCGACTCCCATTCGGTGACATTGCACCTGCCCCGCATGCAACTGAACGCAACTGCCAGTCTGGATGAGTTGCTTCATCAGGCGCGACTGGGCGAGGTGCTCGACGATCCCCTGCTGGGTTCGTCCATGCTGAAACCGGCGACGCGTCCCGGCCCGATACGCCAGCAGGTCGTGCTGACTGTCGACGAGAAGGGATCGGAAGTCGCGGCAGCGACGATTGCCATTGGCACCCGTGCCGGTGCCGAACCGGTGGAACTGAGCTTCGACCGGCCCTTCGTGCTGATGATCCGGGAGCAGGCGACAGGTCTGCCCCTGCTGATCGGCATGATCAATCGACCGGGTGACGCGGCGGGCGCGGGCGAATAGGAGCGCCGACGGGCTATCTGCCCCGGAACACCGCTTCGCGCTTCTCAATGAAGGCCGCCATGCCTTCCTGCTGGTCTTCCGTCTGCATCAGCGGCAGCAGTTGCAGACAGACGTGGTGGACGTGGTCGCTGAAACCTTCGTCCAGCCCCATGCGCATCATCCGCTTCGACGCCTGCACGGCCAGCGGTGCATTGGCCGCGATCTCGGCTGACAGGGAAATCTGCTGACCCACTGAAGTGCTGACGGAATCAAGAGGGCCCGGCAGATCGCTCTGCCGGGCCCCTGATGCTCAGTGATACCGAGTTGGTTCGAAGACCCGTGTCAGGAACAGCCGGTCGTTGCGCCGCAGGTGTCGCACTTCATGCAGGTGCCGTTGCGCACCAGGGTGAAGTTGCCGCAATCATCGCAGGAGTCGCCCTCGTAGCCCTTCATGCGGGCTTCCGCG
>CAXBNO010000075.1:0-9884 GCA_963976775.1 uncultured Kordiimonadales bacterium | reverse complement strand
CGTCCTCCAGCGTCGCCATGGACAGGTTGCAGAAGAAGCCGAAGCTGGAATCGTCGTTGCGCCGCCGCTTCAGGGCCTGGACGCAGCGGAACAGGGAGAGGTTGTCGATAGTCGCGGTCAGTCCCGCCTGTTCGGCAACCGGCAGATACTGGCCCGGCGCGATGAGATGGTTCTCACCGTCGCGCAGTCGTGTCAGGCATTCGTGGAAGGCCAGGCGGCGCTGTGGCAATTGCACCACCGGCTGCAGGTAGAGGTCGATGCGATTGTCCTTCAGGGCAGAAAGCACCGCCTCGATGAGCGGCTGACCCTCCAGTTCGACCGGACCTGCATTGCGCGGCGCATCTGCACCCTGCCCGTTCGTTGCCCCGGCGGCGGCGATGCGGGCAAGCTGTGACCGGACCATGCGCATCTCCGCCACCAGTTCCTCCTGATCGCGATGCTGGCGCAGGACATCCAGTTCGGCCGTCAGTTCGGCAATGGCCTCTGCCTGGCCCTCGCGGGCCGCACGCTCCGCGTCCAGGCTGCGCATCAGCAACCGACGCTCCAGCCGCCGCGCCGCGCCTTCACCGGAAAGGACGCCCAGCGCCAGGACAAGCAGGCCCGTGAAGGCGGCGTCATACATCGACGTTTCAGGGATGAAACGGAATGTCGCGACCCCCACGGCCCCCGCAATCAGCAGGCTGGCAAGGTGAAACAGGGTTAGCGCCGTCAACGGCATGCGATCCATAACCTTCCGGAAATCGTATAGACTCGTGAACAGTGATACCGGGATGGGGTTACGTCATGGTTAACGGAATACTGTGTTCCCGACGGCAGGTTCTCGCTTTCGGGCTGGGTCTTGCCGCTGTCATGGCCGGGGGCGGGGCGCCGCATGCCGCAGAGACCAGTGCCCATGACTTCGGCTTCACCTTGATCGACGGGACCCCGATGCCGCTCAGCAGCTACCGGGGCAAGGCGATACTGCTGGTCAACACCGCATCGCGCTGTGGCTACACGCACCAGTATGACGGACTGCAGGCACTATGGGATTCGTACCGTGACCGGGGTCTGGTGGTGCTCGGCGTTCCCTCCGATGACTTCAATCAGGAGCTGGAATCGGAGGAGGCGATCAAGCGCTTCTGCGAGGTCAACTTCTCCATCGACTTCCCGATGACCGAACGCCAGACCGTGCGCGGCCGCGACGCGCACCCGCTGTACCGCTGGATCGCGGACACCAGGGGCCGCAGCGCCGCGCCGCGCTGGAACTTCTACAAGTACCTCATCACGCCGGAGGGACGGATAGCGGGCAACTGGCCCAGCCGTGTCGCCCCGGAGTCGGAAGAACTGCGCCGCGCGATCGAGGCCGTGCTGCCAGAGGGCTGAGGCAGCGGTTTCAATCGTTGACCGCTCCACTTTGTCTATGGGCCCCCTCACGCGGCTTCCGGCAGATCCCCCCCAGCCAGACGGAGAAAGCCCCCAGTGCCCGGTCACTCAGCGCCTTGCGCTTCTGGCGGTGCTTGTCCCGCCCCCTGAAGCGCTCTTCCAGGGGCGGAAACAGGCCGAAATTCACGTTCATCGGCTGAAAGGTCTTCGCGTCCGCGCCGCCGGTGATATGCGAATGCAGCGCACCCAGCGCGGTCTCGACCGGCGGGGCCGAAAGTTCCCGGCCCAGCCGCTCCGCCGCCGCCAGCCGACCGGCAAGCAGACCGATGGCAGCACTCTCCACATAGCCTTCGACACCGGTGATCTGTCCGGCAAACCGCAGCCGCGGCTGGGCCTTCAGACGCAACTGGTCATCCAGCAGACGCGGGCTGTTCAGGAATGTGTTGCGGTGCAGGCCGCCAAGACGGGCGAAAGTGGCGTTCTCCAGTCCCGGGATCATCCGCAGGACCTCTGTCTGCACACCATATTTCAGCTTCGTCTGGAACCCGACCATGTTGTAGAGGGTTGCCAGCTTGTTGTCCTGGCGCAGCTGCACGACCGCATGCGGGCTCCTGCCGGTGCGCGGGTCCGTCAGTCCCACCGGTTTCATCGGGCCGTAGCGCAGGGTATCGACGCCACGCGATGCCATCACTTCGATGGGCAGGCAGCCCTCGAAATAGGGCGTGTTCTTCTCCCACTCCCTGAACTCCGTCTTCTCGCCGTTGATCAGGGCATCCAGAAACGCGAGATACTGCGCCTCGTCCATCGGGCAGTTGATGTAGTCCGCGCCATCGCCGCCGGGGCCGACCTTGTCGTAGCGGGACTGGAACCAGGCCACGTCGAAATTGATCGACTCCCGGTCGATGATCGGCGCGATGGCATCGAAGAACGCCAGCTGGTCCTCCCCCGTCAGGTCCAGCACGGCCTGGGTCAGTGCCGGCGACGTCAGTGGCCCGGTGGCGACGATGACGCTGTCCCAGTCGGCGGGCGGCAGTCCGGCGACTTCGGCCCGCGAGACCGTGATCAGGGGTTCCGCCGCGATCAAGGCACCCACGGCATCGGAGAAGGCATGCCGGTCCACGGCCAGCGCGCCGCCCGCCGGCACCTGATTGCGGTCGGCGGCAGCCATGATCACCGAGTGCGCCCGCCGCATTTCCGCATGCAGCAGGCCGACGGCATTCTGTTCGGCGTCGTCGGAGCGGAAGGAGTTGGAACAGACAAGCTCCGCCAGACCCTCGGTCTGATGGGCGTCCGTCATCCGCTCCGGGCGCATCTCGTGCAGCACGACGGGCACGCCGGCCCGTGCCGCCTGCCAGGCGGCCTCCGATCCGGCCAGACCACCACCAATGACATGAAGCGGCTTCAACTGGTTCATTTCCCGATCACCTTCCACATCGCGTCTGCCAGGGGCCGGGCATCATCCGGCAGGTTGCCAGCGTGCTGGTCCAGCACCAGCGAGAGGTCCCTGTACCATTCGTCCCGCAGATCCACGAGGTCGTCGGCCATTGCCAGCCTGAAACGCATCGCCGCAGCGTCGACCAGCAGGGCCTCGTCCGACGGTGCCGCCGGAATCTCGTCCTCGTCCTCTGCCCGCTGGCGCTCGGCCAGTTCCTCCGCCAGCCGATCCACGTCGTCTGCCGGGTCGGAGAAGAGATCGCTGTCGCTGATCTCCGATGCAAGGCGCAGTCGCGCTGCCAGCCGACGACTTGCGGCCACGATCTCGTTCAGCGCCACCTGGGCATCGTTGCGTATCAGGTCCATCCGGCTTCCCTTGCGGCATTTCCTGCGGTTCCCATCGACCATGTGGGGTCAGGGACGTGAAACTCCAGCGCACGGGGCAGGATATCGAATACCGCCGGTGTGGATTCAACCAGTTCGCCGTCCACGTTGATCTGCTGTTCCGGCTCCGCCTCCACCTTCAGCCAGTGCACCCGATGGGTCCGGATATCGCGCTTGTGACGGATCGCGCCGAACCGCAACAGCGGCAGGACCTTCAGCATGCCCAGCGGGCCCAGTGGCCGCACGTAGAAGACGTCCAGATTGCCGTCATCGATGGCCGCATCCTCGACGATCCGCATCCCGCCGCCGTAGAACACGCCATTGCCAATGGCAAACAAGGTTGTCCGGGTGGACTTCGTCTTGCCGTCCCGGTCCGTCATGTGAATGCGGAACGGCTTCGTGTCGCGTTGCGCATCCAGCCAGCTGACAGGATAGCTCAACAGCTTCAGCCGCCGTTTCCGTTCTCCCGTGTGGTGCCGGGCGACATTGGCGCTGAACCCCATGCTGGCAACGTTGAAATAGGGGCGCCCGTTCACGAGGCCCAGGTCGATGCGTTGCGTGCGCCCGCGCACGATCAGGCCCGCCGCGTCGGCCAGATCTGCGGGAATGCCAAGCGTCCGGGCCAGGTCATTGGCGGTCCCCATCGGCAGCAGGCCAACGGGACGCCCCGCATCCAGCAGGGCCTGCGCCGAATGCAGCATCGTGCCATCCCCGCCGCCGATGAGGATGCGCGCGGAGTCCGGACCCCGCTCACGGATCACTTCCGAAATCTGCACGGGATCGTCGGGACGCACGAGCTGCGGTTTCAGGCCCGCATCACGCAGCACCGCCAGGGCGCGGGTGACATCGCGCCCGGCACTGCCGCCCTGTCGGTTGATGATGACCAGCGTCTCTGACTTCATGGTCTGCCCTGTATCCGGGATCGGGCAGCAAACCACAAGCGTCAGGGCTCCAGTTCGGAATCCCAGTAGAGGTAGTCACGCCAGCCGTCATGCAGGTAGTTCGGCGGGAAGGCACGACCGATGCGGTTCAGGTCATGCATGGTCGGGCGCACGGGCGGACGGTGCGGGTGCATGTTCGCCCGGTCCGGCATGCGTCCCCCCTTGGCGATGTTGCACGGCGCACAGGCCGCCACGACATTCTCCCACGTCGTCCGGCCACCGGCACGGCGCGGGATCACATGATCGAACGTCAGATCGTCGGTCGCATTGCAGTACTGGCAGCGGAACCGGTCACGCAGGAAGACATTGAAACGGGTGAATGCCGGATAGGCGGCCGGGCGCACATACTCCTTCAGGGCAACGACGCTGGGCAGTCGCATGGTCAGCGACGGGCTGGAAACCGTGCGGTCGTAGAGCTGGATGATATTGACCCGATCCAGGAACGATGCCTTCACCGCCTCCTGCCAGGGCCAGACCGATAACGGAAAATAGGACAGCGGCCTGAAGTCGGCGTTGAGCACCAGCGCCGGGAACTTTTCAGGTCTCAGGTACATGGCACATCCATCCCCCTCGAACGCTCGATCCGTCTGAATCGACACGACCAGACGCCGAAAGTGTTACCGGGTAGCCAGCAAAGAGCAACCACGCAGAAACCCATATCGGGTGGCCATGTCGATTCGATGACACAATATGGCGTCAGCCTGCGCGAAGCCCTGCCAGGCGGTCATTCAGGTATTGCGGTGCGGGGCGGCCTCCTCGCGGGCGAGCAACTCGTCAGCCCAGCGCCGGGACCGTTTCGCCATCCGTTCCGGCTCCACACCGAGCTGGGACATCGCCGGGGCACCATGTGCCGTCTCCCGATAGCTCTCGATCATGCCATCGGTGTCGAAATGGAATATCGACGTGCCCTCCAGCACCACGCGCCGCCCGGGATAGGCCGGCATGGTGGAGGTGAAGCTGAAGAGATAGCGGGCGTAGCCGACACGTCCGTCACAGACAGGATCGATCATCTGCCAGCGAAATGCCTCCGCATCCCCCCAGAAGTGGTTGTGCAGCATCTGCCCGATGGCTTCGCGCCCCCGGAAGGGGCCGTAGAGATAGTCATTGTAGACGCCGTCCTCAGCGAACAGTGCCGCGAGCCCGGGGCCGTCGTTGCTCTCCACCGCAGCGCAGAACCGCTCCAGAACCGATTTGAAATCCACCATCATCCCTGCCTCCCCCAAGGCTGTGCCGGTCAGGCCGAGATATGCGTCCGCAGACGGTCCATCAGGTCCATGCACTGGCTGATCTGATCCACATCGACGAACTCGTTGGGCTGATGTGCCACGGCAATGTCGCCGGGTCCGCAGACCACGGTCGATATGCCCGCAACCTGGAACACGCCGCCTTCGGTGCCATAGGACACGGTCTCGGTATCATTGCGCTGGGCCAGCAGCTTGATCAGCGTCTCGGCAGGGCCATCCTTCTCCGGGAACAGGCCCACGACCTCCGCGATCGGCTCCGTCACGATATCGGCCTCAGGTGCGACGGCGCGCATCCGGGGCAGCAGGTCCGTGTCGATGAATTCCTGCACGCGCTGCTTGATGTCGGCCCCGTCGTCGCCTTCGACCGCGCGGAACTCCCAGACGATCTCGCAGTCCTGCGGCACGATGTTGACCGCCGTGCCGCCGTGCATCATCCCGACATGGACCGTGGTGTAGGGCGGGTCGAAGTTGGGATCGACCTGCTGCTTGCGCTCCTCCGCCAGCTTCGCGATGAAGCCGACAAGCTCCGCACCATAGATCACGGTATTGACGCCCTTGTGGGTCAGGGAGGAATGCACTTCCTTGCCCTTCAGTCGCGTGATGAAGGTCGCCGCGCCCTTGTGGGCATTGACGACGCGCATCATCGTCGGCTCTCCGACCAGGCAGATCGCGGGCTTGAAGCCCTCCGACCCGAACAGGTCGACGATGCCGTGAACGCCGAAACAGCCGACTTCCTCGTCATAGGAGAAGGCCAGGTGAACGGGGCGTGTCAGCTTCGCCGCGACCAGATCCGGCACGGCGGCCAGCGCGCAGGCGATGAAGCCCTTCATGTCGGACGATCCGCGCCCGAAAAGCTGCCCGCCCCTGCGCGTCAGGGTGAAGGGCGCCGTCTTCCAGTCCTGGCCGTCCACGGGCACGACATCGGTATGGCCCGAAAGCACGATCCCGCCGTCGACCTGCGCGCCGATGGTGGCGACCAGATTGGCCTTGCCGCCGTCCGCGTCCGTCACCTTGGTGGAGGCAACGCCGTGCTCTTCAAGATAGGCCGCGACCCAGTCGATCAGCGGCATGTTCGAATCGCGGCTGGTCGTGTCGAACCCGACCAGCCGCTCCAGAATGCCAATGGCACTGTCAGTATGTCTGTTCATGCAACGGGACGATAACGCCTCCGTCCCCGTTGGCAATGATGCAGGTGCGCGACCTAGCCTGCCTGCATCACCTTCTCCGCCTGCGCCCAGGCGAATTCGGCCAGCGGCCGGATGCGGGCAACCTGCCCCTTCGCGTGGTCGGAGGCGGCGGTGCCGTCGCGTACACGACCGGCAATGCCCTGCAGGATCGCGGCAATGCGGAACATGTTGTAGGCGAGGTAATAGTCCCAGTTGCCGATGCCATCGCGGCCCGTGCGCTTGCAGTAGGCCGCCACGTAGGCTTCCTCCGTGGGGATGCCCAGCGCTTCCAGGTCCAGCCCGCCGATGCCCCGGAACAGCCCCGGCGGCAGTCGCCAGCTCATCACGTGGTAGGCGAAGTCGGCCAGCGGATCACCAAGGGTCGAGATTTCCCAGTCCAGCACCGCGACGATGCGCGGCTCCGTCGGGTGGAACATCAGATTGTCGAGGCGATAGTCGCCATGCACCACGGTGGTGGAATCGGAGTCCGGCACGTTCTCCGGCAGCCATTCCATCAGCCGGTTCATTTCCGGAATCGTGTCGGTCTCCGACAGCTTGTACTGCTTCGACCAGCGACTGACCTGGCGCAGCACGTAGTTGCCGGGCCGACCGAAGTCCTCCAGCCCCACCGCCTTGTAATCGACCGAATGCAGCCGGGCGATGACATCATTCATGGCATCGTAGTAGGGCGCGCGTTCGCTGCGATCCAGATGTTCCAGGCTCTGGTCCCAGATGACCCGGCCCTCGACCAGATCCATGACATAGAAGATCGTGCCGATGACGTCCTCGTCCTCGCACAGGCACCAGGTCTTCGCGACCGGCACGTCCGTGTGGGCGCCAAGGGCGGTCAGAACCTTGTATTCACGATCCACCGCGTGGGCCGAGGGGAGCAGCTTTCCCGGCGGCTTGCGGCGCAGGACGAATTCCCGCCCGCCCGCGCGCAGGGCATAGGTCGGATTTGACTGCCCGCCCTTGAACTGGCGCACCTGCAGGTCGCCGCTGAAACCGTCGATGTTTTCCTTCAGGTATGCCGCGAGCGCGCCTTCATCGAACTGAAAGCGTTCATCGACCTCCTTCGTGCCGGAGAACATGCTGCTTGGATCACTCATTGGTCTTCCTCCCCCGAGAAACCGGAGTTTCAGTTACAGCACATCCGGCGGGGGGCGGCAATCAGGCGAACCATGCCGCTGGCCCGACGCAACTGCCGGACAGCTTTCAGGTCAGCAACTGCTTCATGGTCTGGCTGGCGCGCCCCATGTCGACGCGACCGGCGTAGCGGTCCTTCAGCACGCCCATGCAGCGTCCCATGTCCTTCAGGCCCGTGGCACCAAGTTCCTGTTTCACCTTCGCGGCGACCTCCGCCACCTCGTCCGCCGAGAGCTGTTTCGGCAGGTAGCCTTCGATGACCGCGATCTCGGCCTGCTCCTGTTCCGCCAGGTCCATCCGCGCGCCTTCTTCATACATGCGGATCGAATCACGCCGCTGTTTCACCATCTTGGCCATGATCTGCCGGATCTGGTCATTGGTGATGTCCGTGTCTCCGCCTTCCGTGCGGGAGACGATCTCCTGCTCCTTCACCGCGGCGAGGATCAGACGCAGGGTTCCCATGCGGCGGGTGTCCTTGTCGCGCATCGCGGATTTCAGATCTTCGTTCAGTTGCTGTCGCAACATCGGCAAGCTCCTATCAACGGGCGGCGGACTCTAGACCAAAATGCCGCAATCGGCAATTTCTCAATTTTCTTCAACGCATTGATTTTACTGCATTATTCACTTCGGGCTGCGACTTGACCCAACCCATTGAAATCACTATCGTCCGGCAACTTTGCGCTGGCGTCACCCGCCAGGTGCCCGCCCTTGAAGCTGCCCCCTAGACTCCAGGTCCGCGATCAATGACCGAACAGATGACGACAGCCGCGCCGACGCCCACTCCGGGCGACGGCCCATTGGCCACGGGCGCGCTCGCGCTCGCCGATGGCACCGTGCTCTATGGAACCGGTATCGGCGCGCTGGGAACCACGGTGGGGGAGGTCTGTTTCAACACCTCCATCACCGGCTATCAGGAAATCCTGACCGATCCGTCCTATGCCGGTCAGATCATCAACTTCACCTTCCCCCACATCGGCAACGTCGGCACCAATGACGAGGATATCGAGACTTCGACGAGTGCCGCGCGGGGCCTGATCATCCGCATGGACATCACCGAGCCGTCAAACTGGCGCGCTACCCGACACCTGGATGCCTGGCTGAAGTCGCGCAATCTGGTCGGCATTGCCGGGATCGACACCCGCGCCCTGACGCGGCGCATCCGCGACGGCGGCGCGCCCTCCGGTGTGCTGGCCCATGCCACGGACGGGCAGTTCGACACCGCCGCCATGGTGGCTGAGGCAAAGGCCTGGCCGGGGCTGGAGGGGATGGACCTGGCGAAGGACGTCACCTGCGCACAGACCCATCACTGGACCGAGGGCACCTGGACCCTCGGCGAAGGCCACGCGAAGGCGGGCGAGCCGAAACGCCGCGTCGTCGCCATCGATTATGGCTGCAAGCGCAACATCCTGCGCTGCCTGGTCAGTGCCGGCTGCGACGTGACCGTGGTGCCCGCGAACGCCACGGCGGCGGAAGTGCTGAGCCACGAGCCGGACGGCATCTTCCTGTCCAACGGGCCGGGCGATCCGGCGGCGACCGGCGTCTATGCGGTGCCGGTCATTCGCGAACTGATCGACAGCGGCAAGCCGATCTTCGGCATCTGCCTGGGCCACCAGATGCTGTCCATCGCGCTGGGCTGCCGCACCGCGAAGATGAACCGCGGCCATCGCGGTGCCAACCAGCCGGTCAAGGACCTGACCACGGGCAAGGTTGAGATCACCAGCCAGAACCACGGCTTCGTCACCATGCGCGACAGCCTGCCCGAGGGCGTGGTGGAAACCCACACGTCCCTGTTCGACGGCGTGCTGGAGGGCATGCGGCTGGAGGGCCGACCCGTCTTCTCCGTCCAGTACCACCCGGAGGCCAGCCCGGGACCTCGGGACGCACACTACCTTTTCAAACGTTTCACGGACTTGATCGACGCCAATGCCTAAACGCACCGACATACGATCCATCATGATCATCGGGGCGGGGCCGATCGTCATCGGCCAGGCCTGCGAGTTCGACTATTCCGGCACCCAGGCCTGCAAGGCGCTGAAGGAGGAGGGCTACCGGATCATCCTGGTGAACTCCAACCCCGCCACCATCATGACGGACCCAGAATTCGCCGATGCCACCTATGTGGAGCCGGTGACACCGGAAGTGGTCGCCAAGATCATCGAGAAGGAACGCCCCGACGCGCTGCTGCCCACCATGGGCGGGCAGACGGC
>CAXBNO010000074.1:0-9977 GCA_963976775.1 uncultured Kordiimonadales bacterium | reverse complement strand
GGGGGGGGGGAGCGGGCCGGTGCCGCAATCAAACAGTAGATCGGTCTCTCAAATGAAGGAATCGGCGCCGCGATCAGTCGGTTAGCTGCGCCAGATGGTGTTTCAGGCAGGCATGCGCCGCATCGACCGCCTGCACGATCTCCGGCAGGACCGACTCCCGTCTGGCCCGGACGGCGCTGCCCTGCAGCTTTTCCGCATAGGCTGCCAGTCGCGCGACCTCGTTCGCGCCGATCCCGCGGGCCGCGCCTTTCAGCCCGTGTGCTGCATCCTTCCAGCCCGGGCCGTCCATCTGGGTGCGCATCTGCGTCAGGTAGCGGTCGGTCGATACGCGAAACAGTCCCGCAAGTTCCCTCTCCAGCGTGGCGTCACCGGCGGTATATGTGGCCAGGTGCACCAGATCGACGGCCTCGCTGACCGGCACGGAGGGGCCCAGAGCCCTCTCGATGGCGGCTGCGAGCGCCTGCAGTCCGACTGGCTTCGTCAGCCATGCCCGGATCGGGGCTTCGCCCCAGTCGGCGCGCGCACCATGGGCAGGCGACAGTCCGACCATGGGTACGCCACCCGCGCCCTGCATCGCCGCAATCTCGGGTCCGGCCGGTGCGGGCATGTCGAAGTCGAGTATCGCCAGATCGACGACGACCGCAGCCAGGGCTGAAACTGCCGCCGCACCGTCCTCGACAACCGTTGTCTCGTGCCCGAGTTCGGCCAGCAGTCCCGCAACCTGGGACCGCGCCGCCGGATTGTCATCGGCCAGCAGGATATGCAGGGTGCCGCTTGTCATGATGAGGGTGGGACCCCGATCATCTGCCGCATGCGGGCAATGATGTCGGCGGTGACTTCCGCGCGGTTGGTCTCGTTCAGGATCTCGTGGCGCGCGCCGTCATAGAGGTCCATTGTCAGGTCCTTCAGCCCGGCATCGCTGTAGAGGTCATGCAGCCGCTGGACCCCTTTTCCGAAATCGCCGACGGGATCGCACCGACCTGCAGCCAGGTGAATGGGCATGGTCGCGGGAATGCGTCGCAGATTCCGGCCCGACGCCAGCGACGGCAAGGCATCCAGCAGCCCGATCCAGCTTGCCGTCGAGGCGACAAAGCCGCATTCCGGATCGGCGACATAGCGGTCGACCATTTCCGCGTCGCGGCTGAGCCAGTCCATTTCCGTGCGTGCGGGCTGGAAGGCCTTGTTCATGCCGTCGAACCCGAGCGCGTGGATCAGTTTGCTGCGGCCCCTGGGACCGAGGCGGAGCCTCTCGATGCGGGCGATCAGACGGCCAAGCGCGGCCAGAGGTGGCGGCGGACCGTTCGAGCCGGACAGCACCGCACCATCAAATCTCTCGGGCCACGACCAGAGTGCCTGCTGCACCACGAACGATCCCATCGAATGGCCGAACAGGATCAGCGGCAGCTCCGGTCGCTCGGCACGCCAGGCCGAGACCCCGACAGCGGCATCGCCGACCATGGACGACCAGCCCCCCCGATCACCGAAGTGACCCAGGATACCGCCTTCCCGTGCCGTGCGTCCGTGACCGCGCTGGTCATGGCCTGCGACCATGAACCCGGCCTGGTTCAGGGCCGTGGCAAAGCTGTCGTAGCGGGCGACATGTTCGGCCAGTCCATGCACCAGATAGACCAGGGCCGCGGGCTGTTCGACATCCCAGCGCAGCCCGTGCAGTGTCGTGCCGTCGGATCGAAAGCACCAGTCAGCCGCAGTCACCGGTCATCTTCCCCCATGTGCGCGCCTTCGAACAATCCTTCGATCACCTCCACGAGTTCGCTGAACTGGAACGGCTTTGTCAGGTATCCCCGGACGCCCTTGCCGTAGGCGAAGTCCCGCGTGGTCTTTTCACCCAGCGCGGTCAGCACGATCACGGGTATACCGGCCAGATCCGGGTGGTCGGACAGAACCGTCAGCGTGCCGAAACCATTCAGTGACGGCATCATCATGTCACAGATGATGACATCCACCGGGGTCTGCATCAGGCAGGCGATGCCTTCCGCGCCGTCGGTGGCGCCGAAAGCCTCGTAACCTGCAAATCCGAGTCCCCTGACCAGACGCTCGCGAATATCCGCCTCATCCTCGATCACAAGCACCTTTCTTGGAGGTACATTCAACGCGACGGCTCCCTCTTTGCGGGCAGGGGCAGAAGGACTGTCACGGTGGTCCCCTCACCTTCCCGACTTTCGATATTGAGCGAACCACCGAGCAGGGCGATGGCACGATCCACGATACTCAGGCCAAAGCCAACTCCGCCGACGTCGGCAACATTGCCACCCCGGCTGAACGGTTCGCGCACATGCGCCAGATCCTTCTGCGGGATCCCGATGCCATGATCTGTCACCGCGATCACCAAACGGTCATCGGTCACCGCCAGGCGCACGGCGACTGCCGCATCCGCAGATGAGTACTTCAGGGCGTTCTGCAGCAGGTTCCCGATGATCTGGTTCAGTATCCGCCGGTCGAACCGTACTGTTGCTGCGGTCGGTCGGTCGTCGGTCAGTTCAAGCACCCGCCCCTCGCTCGGCAGGTTGTTCTGCCAGTGCGCGCGGATCAGTGCGGCGAGGTCCAGGTCCTCCGGAACGGACTGCCGGGTTTCACCCTTCTCCAGCAGCAGCGCCTCGCCCAGCAGGTCATCGATCGCTGCGACCCGGCCACGAATCGTGTCCATTTCCTTCTGGCGCTCCTCTGTCGTCATCCGGTTGCCGAAATGGTCCAGCAGGTCTGTGGCGGCCTGAATGGTCGCCAGCGGGGTACGCATCTCGTGGCTGACGGTGGAGATGAAACGGGACTTCAGATCGCGCAACTCGCGTTCGCGCTCGAGTGCCATGCTGATCGCCTCGGCCTCCCGTCGCGCCCTTGCCAGCCGTCGCGTGTACAGCAGCCCCAGCAGGGCAATGGCGAGCAGACTGACCACGACCGGGGCCAGAAGGTCCTGCCGCAACCGCGTTCCCGGCCGGCTCGGATCCCAGGTCAGGTAGGCCGTCGCCCATTCGTCGCGGGCGGAGATCGGGGCATAGACCCGCGCGTCATCGGGCAGGGCAAGACTGACGGCCAGTTCCTCCAGCAGGAACGCCTCCGACAGGTTCGCAATGAAAGCGTCATCCATGGGCGAAGCAAGGACAAGTACAGGTCGCGCGGCGCGCTGGGGGTTCGCCACCAGCGTATGCTCCGGCGTGAAGGCGCTGGCCGCAATGGTATGGACCTGTCCCCCGATCACCGCGTAGCGCACGATGGCCTCAGGCTCCTCCATGGGGGCTGCATTCGCTCCCCGGATCAGGACTTCGAGCAGGGCAGGGGTCAGGAAGTCCTGCGCCTTCCCCCTGTAGACCTGGCCATCCTTGAAGATGAGGCGCGTCTGACCCAGCACGGAAATGACAATCACCAGGTTCACGCGGGAAGTCTCGTAGGCATAGCTGCCGACATTGTCGTCCGCCCATTCCTCGTCTCCGAGTATCACCAGTCGCTTGATCGCTTCGTCCCAGAAACTCAGGTCCTTGGCCAGAAACCCGAGCCGTTCCGACTCCGTCGCCAGGGCGGTGCGGGCCAGCGCGACGTCCCTGTTTTCGGTCTCGTGGTCCAGCCGCTCCGCTGCGAACCAGGATATGGCAATGATGACGACGACCGCGATGCTGAGCAGCAGCACCATGGGCACGATCAGTCCGCGCAACGGATCCGCTGCGGTCAGAAGCCGTGCGGTCCTATCCTCATCGCCTGATACCGGTTCAGTCGCTGTCATGTCTGTACCACCGATCCCTTGCCACGCATTCATTGCACGGCAACAGCGAACCCAAAGTTAACGAAGGATGTGCGATCCTCATCGCCGGATCCAGCAGGTCGAGAGGATGCGACCGGTAGCTTGAGAAGAGTGGACCATGCCTGACAATACCAGTTTTCGTACCATCGTGGATAAGACCCTCGACGGTATCATCGTGCATCAGAATTCTGCGATCATGTACGCGAATGCGGCCGCAGAACGCATCTACGGCCATGCCTCCGGCACCATGAACGGCACGGATCCGTTCGACCTGCTGGTCCCTGCCGAACGCGCCCGGGCGCAGAAGCTTGCAAGGCGCCGGCTGCAGGGTCACCGGATCCAGGAGCGGCTGAACTTTCGCGGTCTCCGCCAGGATGGCAGGGAGATCGACGTCGAAATGGTCGGTTTCACAGTCGAATGGGACGGTGCGCCAGCGGTGGCGTTCTCGGTCAATGACGTGACCGACCGCAACCAGGCCATCACCGAGCGTGACGAGACGGAAGAGTTGATGCGGCGGTTTCTGGAGCATGCGCCCCTGCCGATCCTGACGATCATCGCAGGACGTTACGCTTTCGCGAACCTGCGGGCGCGCGACCTGTTTCAGCCGAAGGGCCGGGACCTCGTCGGCATGAAGGCCGAAGCCCTTTATCATGACCCTGCTGACCGTGCCCGTAGCGACATGCGCGAAACCGGGTTGCTCAACGGCATGGACGTCTCGCTGCGGCGCTGGGATGGTGTCGTCATTCCGACCAGCATCTATTCCGTCAAGACGGCGTTCCAGGGCAAGGAAGCCTTCTTCACGACAATCATCGATCAGAGCGAGAGGCTTGAGAACGAAGCCCGGTCACAGCGGACAGAGGCCTTGCTGACGGCGGTCATGGAGCATGCCCCGCTCGGCTTTGCCTTTCGTGATCCGGAGGGGCGGTTCGAACTGGTCAACAGGGAGAACGCCCTCCAGTGGCAACAGCCCGTCGAGAAGATCATCGGGCGCCGTGCGGCGGACTTCGCGGCACCGGAAGCGGCACAATGGTGCCAGATCATGGATGACGAGGCCATTCGCCTGGGCAAGGTCGAGCGACAGGCGACCTATGCCTTCGACCCGAAGGCCGGCGCCCGGCGGATCAGGGCGATCCGGTTCCCCGTGCGCGACAAGTCTCGTTCCCTGCTGGGCGTCGCCAATTTCACCCTCGACATCACCACGGAGTGGCAGGCCCAGGAAGCGCTGAAGGTGGCGGAGGCCGAGGCCAGGCGGACGGCGCAGATGCTGCGCGCGATCGTTGATCATGCTCCGATCGCCTTCACCTATCGTGACAGCGAGCGGCGCGTGAAGATGCTGAACCCGCTCGCGGAGGACTGGATCGGCCACTCCGAGGCGGAGGCGTTGGACAAGCAGCTCGAGGAACTGCCCAACTACCGGCAATCTCAACGAACCCAGGAGATCGAGGAACTGGTCTTCGAACACCATGGCACCTTCGATGAAGACATCATGCTGCAGGCTGCCGGCGGACGGACCCTGCCCATCCGCGCCATCAGGTTCCCGGTGTTCGCGAAGCAGGGTGTCCTGGCCGGTGTCTGCAATATCGGCCTGGACCAGACGCAGGCCCATACCTACCAGGAACTGATGGCGGCGACGCTTGACGCAGCGCAACTGGCCATCCTGCGCACCGACGAGCGTGGAATCATCGAATCGTTCAATCCGGCGGCGGAGGAAGCCTTCGGCTATGCGGCGGATGAGGTGATCGGCAAGGATTGCTTCCTGTTGCTGAACGAGGAGGAAGCCTCGCCCCACCGGCGGGCTGTGCGCGATGCAATGACAGGCGGTGAACGGCGCTTCCTGGGCCGCAATATCGAGTTCAGGGCCGTGTGCAAGGACGGTACGTCCTTCCTCGCGGAGGTCTGTGTGGGGGAGGCGATCGTCGGCGGTGCACGCAAGTACATCGGCACCATCCGCGACCTGTCCGAACTGCGTGCCGCGGAGCAGCAGTTGCGCCAGGCCCAGAAGATGGAGGCCGTGGGTCAGCTCACCGGCGGTATCGCCCACGATTTCAACAATCTCATTGCCGTCATCTCGGGCAATCTGGAGCTGCTGGGAGAATCGTCCGGTCTGGATGCCCGGCAGGAGCAGCTCATCCAGTCGGCGCGCCGGGCATCGGACCGGGGACGCGATCTGACCGCACGGTTGCTCAGCTTCGCGCGCCAGCGTCCCGTGACGATGGAAGTCTTCGATCCCTATGCCTGTGCCACCGCGGCGCTCAGCATGATCACCCGCGCCATCGGACAGGGAATCCGGCTGCATCTGGATGGTGAAGCCGGACTGTTCGTCCGCTCCGATCCGGCACAGTTCGAGACGGCGATCCTGAACCTGGCCCTCAACGCCCGGGATGCGATGCCGGAGGGCGGCGACATCCGGATTGCCGTGCATCCGGCGGCGAAAGCCGGGGAGGTGGTGATTTCGGTCACCGACAGCGGAGCGGGAATGCCCGAGGATGTGCGGGCCCGAGCCTTCGAGCCCTTCTTCACGACCAAGGGTGTCGGCAAGGGCAGCGGGCTGGGCCTCGCCATGGTCTATGGCTTTGCGCAGCAATCCGGCGGACGGGCCGCGATCAGGGACGGTGAGAAGGCGGGAACGCGGGTCGAGATGCATCTGCCCTGTGTCGATGGCGGGCCTGTCGGCGGACCCGGAACCGCGATGACCATGAGGGAGGGTGTCGAACCGGCAACCATTCTGGTGATCGACCCGGATCCGGACGTGCGCAAGGTGCTGACCCATGCGCTGCAGGGCATGGGTCATGAGGTCATGTCGTTCATGGAGGCGGGAAGGGGGCTCGGATTCCTGAAACTTACCTGGAACGTGGACTACCTTGTCCTCGCCGACGAGCTCGCCGCAACTGCGGCAGGCAAGGACCTGCGGGACTGGGTGGCACTGAACCGGCCGGAAGTCAGGACAGTGCTGCTGACACCGCAGCAGACCGGCAGCGAAGACACGGCACCCCTGAACGGACATTGGACAACGCGGATGCCAAAACCATTTTCGACAAGTGACCTGTTGAGCAGGTTCGGTTCCGCAGCGGAGGGAAATCGCAATGGCCGGTGATCACAAGCGTCGCGTCATGATCTGCGATGACGAGCCTGATTTCCGCGCCATCGTCGTCGATGTGGTCAGGGGCATGGAGATGGACCCGGTCGAGGTCCGCAGGCCGGAGGACTTTGCCGGGATCTATGAAGCGGGTGCGCCGGATATTGTCGTCCTGGATATCGTGATGCCCAACATCGACGGGCTGGAGCTTGTCGACTGGCTGGCAGGGGCAGGCTATCGCGGACGGCTTGTGCTGGTCAGCGGCTACAACCCCAACTATGCACGGGCGGCGCGCACGATGGCCGACATGAAGGGCATCGCCAGCGTCACGGTGCTCCAGAAGCCCGTCTCCCTGGCCGACCTGCGCGCCGTGCTCGCCTGACGGGGGCGTCGGGCCTGCTGTCAGGCCGCGACTGCGGCCCGGTGACCGTTCGCCGCCCCGTTAGAGCGCGCGCGCAACGCGTTGAGCGTGAGACGGAAGATCTTGGCGGAGGGAGGGGGATTCGAACCCCCGAGGGCTTGCACCCAACACGCTTTCCAGGCGTGCGCCTTAAACCGCTCGGCCATCCCTCCTGCGGCGGCGGACTATAGCCATTCAGGACGGGTTGGCAATGCGTCGCGCGGGGGCGTGCGGCAAAAAGTGAGGCAGGCCGCATCGCCCCGATTCACGTGCTGCTGGCTGCCGCCTTCCTGGCGCGGTTGTAGGTACTGTAGAGGCTTTCGGTATCCACTTCCGTATAGATCTGTGTCGTGGAGAGGGAGGCGTGGCCGAGCAGTTCCTGGATGCTGCGCAGATCCGCGCCCGCCCCCAGCAGGTGCGTGGCGAAGCTGTGGCGCAGCGCATGCGGGGTCACGGATTCCGGCAGGCCGAGGCTGCCCCGCAACCGGCGGATCGCGGCCTGCACGGTTTCGGGCCGCAACGGGCCGCCGCGTGCGCCGACGAACAGGCTGCGTTCAGGGCTTTCGGCGTGGGGGCAGGCCTGTCGTGCGGTTTCGACCGCGTCGCGCAGGACGGGCAGGATCGGCACGACGCGGGTCTTGTTGCCCTTGCCGGTGATGCGAAGGCTGCGGGGCAGGGGCGCGTCGCTGACACGCAGCGAAAGCACCTCCGAAATGCGCAGGCCCGCGCCGTAGAGCAGGCAGAGCACCGCGTGGTCGCGCGCAGCCTGCCAGTCAACCGCGCCGCCCGCGCTGACCGGTGCCGCAACCAGGTCGAGAGCCTGTTCGGGGGTGATGGCCTTGGGGGTCCGGTGGGGCTTCTTCGGGGCCTGCAGCGACAGGGCGGTCGCATTGTGAACCAGGCCCTGCCTGTCCAGCCGCCGGAAGAAGCTGCGGATGGCCGAGATGGCACGGGCGTTGGTCGCCGCGCCGAGGCCCCGCCGCCGCCGGGCTGCGATCCATGCACGGAAATCGGCATGGCGCAGACCGGCCAGCGCCGATGCATCCGGACTCTCGCCCAGGTGTGTTCTCATGAAATCGGCGAAATCATCCAGATCACTGGCATAGGCCCTGATCGTGTTGGGCGCTGCACGTCGCTCATCGGTCAGCCACCGGATCCAGTCCTGTCGCGCCGCATGAAACATGATCTGTCCTGAGTCGTTTGGGTCCCCGGCCTGCCCTCTCCCCCTCCCGGTCACCCACCCGAAAAGGGTTCCCGCTACCCCGCCGGCAGGTCGAGCCAGCGTCCGAGGCAGCGTTCCAGTACGCCGGCCAGGAAGCCGAGCAATTCCGTTCCCTGACCGCTGTGAAACCGGTCCGGCTGGCGACAGCCGATGGCGAGCAGGGCCAGCGGTGCCTTGGTGCTCACCGCCAGGCGGGCCAGCGCGTCGGAGGCAACCAGCCCTGCGGCGGGGCCATGCACGACCTCCGCATCGCTGATCCGGTCACGCAGCAGGATGCGGGTGTCGTCGCCCAGCAACCGATCGACCGCCCCCCGGGGCAAGGCACGTACACCGGGTGTCGCACTGGGGCCGTCGTGGCCGTCGCTCTCGACACAGAGCGTTACCGTATCGACGTCCAGGATCAGCGGCAGTTCATTGGTGACGATATTGATGAAGTGCGCGAAGTCCCGTGCATCCAGCACCGCCAGTACCGAACGGTGCACCTGGTCCTGGCTGGAGAGGTTGGAGCGCGCGGAACTGATCAGCGCATCATGATTGTCCCGGGCGCGCGCAAGATCGGATTGCAGACGGCTGACCATGAACCCCTGCATGTCGACAACGCGGTCGGATTCCTCTGCCGCCTCGAAGCGGGACGGCGGGGTCAGCAGCCGGACCAGCTCCGGATGGCGCAGCAGGAAATCCGGGTTCTGCTGCAGGTGAGCCACGACGGTGGCATCGGTCAGGGTATCGTCACCACTGGTCTTGCCGCCGGTCGTCTTGCCGCCCGTGGTCTTGCCGCTGCTGGTCTTGCCGCTGCTGGTCTTGCCGCCGGAATGGGTCATGCCTCAGACCGTCCTGGTCTCGGGACCCAGGATCGACTGGCCGGTGCCCTGCCAGTCGGCCAGGAACGCGGCCAGTCCCTTGTCGGTCAGCGGATGGTCGGCAAGCTTCTTCAGCACGTCCGGCGGCAGGGTGACCACATCCGCGCCGAGCCTGGCGGATTCCAGCACATGCACGGGGTGGCGCACGGAGGCGACCAGCACTTCCGTCCCGAAGGTGTAGTTGTCATAGATCTCGAGAATGTCCGCGATCAGCTGCATGCCGTCCTGCCCCAGATCATCCAGCCGCCCGACGAAGGGGGAGATGAAGGTTGCGCCGGCCTTGGCGGCCAGCAGCGCCTGGTTGGCGGAAAAGCACAGGGTGACATTCACCATGGTGCCTTCCCCCGTCAGCACCTTGCAGGCCTTCAGACCATCCATGGTCAGCGGCACCTTGACCGCGATATTGTCGGCGATCTTCGCCAGCTTGCGGCCCTCGGCAATCATGGTCGGCGCGTCGATGGCGGTGACTTCGGCGGATACCGGCCCGTCGACCAGTGCCGCGATCTCCGTCACCACCTGAACGAAATCCCGCCCGCTCTTCGCGATCAGGGACGGATTGGTGGTGACGCCATCGACCAGTCCGGTGTCGTTCAGTTCCCGAATGGCATCAATGTCGGCGCTGTCGACAAAAAACTTCATGATTCCTGCTACCTTGCGATATCGCACGT
>CAXBNO010000073.1:0-10009 GCA_963976775.1 uncultured Kordiimonadales bacterium | reverse complement strand
CGTCGGCCCAGGGAACCAGCCTGCGACGGCTGAAGATGAAGCCTTCGCCGACGCTGCCCATGCCGACTGCACCCATGATGTCGGGAATGCGGGCACCGGAACATTCGGACAGATAGACAAACGGGACGCCATTCTTCTCCGCGGTCCGCCACATCTTCATCGACTTGTTGCTGTTGTTGATCGCACTCGACGAACCCAGCGTCGTGAAATCCTGGGCGCAGACGATCACCTCCCGACCATCGATCCGACCGTATCCGTCCACCACGCCATCAGCCGGGCTCTTGTCCGCCATGCCGGGGCGGCGGGAAACCGCGAAGAGGCCGGACTCGTGGAAACTGTCGGTATCCAGCAGCGCCTCGATCCGCTGGCGCGCGTTCAGAATTCCTGCCTCGGCGCGTTCTGCAAGACGCTTTGACGACCCCATCGCCCTGGCCCTGGCGATGCGCCGTTCATGTTCTTGAATGTGATCTTTCCAGCCCAATTTCTCTCTCCCTCCAAACATTCCGGGCAGAGTCTGTGATCTTGGCAGACAGCGCGCAAGCCGCACGGATGGATTGCTAATCTGCAAAGAAACTGCATTTGATTGCAGTATATTACAGGCGAATTCTGCGAACAGAGATCAGGACCGATCTGCCCGGTCGTCAGTTATCAGCGACCGACGCGACTCCGGTTCAGCAGCACTTCGTCGCGATCGAGATCGAATGCCACCACGATACGGTGCTGTTCGGCCTCTCCGGATCCCTTGTAGCTGATCACCACCTCGACCTGTTCCTCGGCTTTGCCGGTACCACCGGTGGTGAAGGGAACATCCATCGTCAGCTTGTGCCGCCCTGTCAGCAGGCCGTCGGCCGAGACCGTGGCGACAATTACAGGCACTTCGATGCTGCTCATGCTGGCGGACTCGGCCCGTGCCGCATCGGCCCGCACATTGACCACTGTCCGCATCGAGCTGAAGCCCGTCTGCGCCGTGTTCGACTTGTTGTAGGTGCAGGCAGTCGCGCGATTGACACTCAGTCGCGCCAGGGCACGGATATTGCCGGCCGAATCCTTCAGCGGGAAGTTCGCCGCATCCTGCAGCACGCCGATACGCGGGCATGATCCGTCAGCCGCCGTTCCGACGCCACCACAGGCGGCGAGAGCGAGAGCAAGCGAAGTCGCGATGGGAGCAAGAAAACGCACGTAGGGTCGCCTCAAATCTTGTTGTGGGTGCCGTCGCAGAGCGGGCCACGCGATGACATCTTGCAGCCACAGAAGAACACCTTGCCGTCCTTCTCCGCTGTGAATTTCGTCGGCGCGAAGGTGCTGCCCTTGTGGGATCCGTCGCAGAACGGCTGCTTGGAACTCTCACCGCACGAGCACCAGAAATAGCTCTTTCCGGCTTCGGTTTCGACAGCAAAAGGGGACTTCTGGGCGATCGTCGGCTCAGTCATGGTGTGGATTGTCCTGGCAAGTGGGATGAAGTTGAACGGCGATGCGCTTGTCGCCCGCCGGGCCGCAATGTAGATGAGGGGGGGCAAGTCCACAAGCTGCGACACCTGCCAATCCCGAAGCCAGCGGAGCCAACTCATGAACGCGCCGAGTCCGAGACCGATCCGGATCTTTCTGGCCAATCCGCGCGGGTTCTGTGCCGGGGTCGAACGCGCGATCCAGATCGTGGAGCGGACGCTGGAGAAGTTTGGCGCGCCGGTCTATGTCCGCCACGAGATCGTGCACAATCGCTTTGTTGTCGAAGGCTTGCGCCAGCGCGGTGCCATCTTCGTCGATGAGCTCGACGATGTGCCGGAGGATGCGACTGTCATCTTTTCCGCGCATGGTGTTCCCAAATGGGTGCCCGAGGAAGCGCAGCGCCGCAATCTGGTCTACCTGGATGCCACCTGTCCGCTGGTATCGAAGGTACATATGGAGGCGGAGAAGCATCACCGTGCCGGTCATCACATCATCATGATAGGCCATGCCGGACACCCGGAAGTCATCGGCACCATGGGACAATTGCCTGCCGGTGCGATCACCCTGGTCGAGGATGAAGGCCAGGCCGAGACCGTGCAGGTGTCCGACCCTGGGAATCTCGGTGTGATCACGCAGACCACGCTGTCGGTCGATGACACGGCCGCGATCATGGCGGCCCTGACACGGCGGTTTCCCACCATGCGAAAGCCGCGCAAGGAAGACATCTGCTACGCCACGACCAACCGTCAGCTCGCCGTGAAGGAAATGGCCAGCCAGTGTGAGGTCCTGCTCGTGGTCGGTGCGCCGACCTCATCGAACTCCAAGCGCCTGGTGGAGGTGGCAGAGCGGGCCGGTTGCCGCATTTCCATGCTGGTGGAACGCGCCGCAGATCTGGACTGGAACGTGATCGGGGACGCGCGCACGGTCGGCATCACAGCCGGCGCGTCGGCACCCGAAGTACTGGTGCAGGAACTGATCGAGGCGTTTCGCGCACGCCATGTCGTCGAGATCGTGAATGTCGAGGGCGCGGAGGAAGGCATCTCCTTCAAGCTGCCGCGTGTCCTGGTCGACTGATCATCTGAATTGGCCGTCTATACCGACATTGCCGACGACGAACTGGATCGTCTGCTGGGATGCTATGACATTGGTCAGGCGGTTGCCTGTACCGGCATTGCGGAAGGGGTCGAGAACTCCAACTTCATGCTGCTGACGGACCGGGACCGCTACATCCTCACCCTCTACGAAAAGCGGGTCGATCCAGCCGACCTTCCGTTCTTCCTCGGATTGCTCGACCATCTTTCCGAGCGCGGCTTTCCCTGCCCGAGGCCGGTTCGCACCAGGGCGGGAGAGACACTTGTCGCGGCCGCGGATCGCCCGGCCGCCATCGTCAGCTTTCTGCAGGGCCGCTGGCCGCGCAAGCCCCGGCCCGTACATCTGGCAGCGATTGGGGATACGCTGGCGCAACTGCATCTTGCGGCAGGCGATTTCCCCCTGCGGCGCCCGAATGCCCTGTCGCTGGATGGCTGGTCGACCCTGATCGGGCAATCGGAGTCCGGCGCGGACTCTGTCCTGCCGGGTCTGTCGGGAGAACTCTGGCGGGAAATGGCGGCGATCAGGACCGACTGGCCACGCGACCTGCCGACCGGCGTCATCCATGCCGACCTGTTTCCCGACAATGTCTTCTTCATGGGCGATGATCTCAGCGGGGTCATCGATTTCTATTTCGCCTGCAACGACATCCTGCTCTACGACCTTGCGATCTGCCTGAATGCCTGGTGCTTCGAACGCGACGGGGCATTCAACATCACGCATGCACGGGCCATGCTGCAGGCCTATCGCAACCGCCGCCCGATCTCCCGGTCGGAGTTCGACGCCCTGCCGCTGCTGGCGCGTGGCGCGGCACTGCGTTTCCTTGTCACCCGCCTTTACGACTGGCTGCACACACCCGAAGGAGCTTTCGTGACCCGCAAGGATCCCCTCGAATACTGGCACAGGCTGAAGTTTCACCGTGGTGTTGCGGACACGCGCGCCTATGGGCTGGATTTCTGAGTATGGACGTCGAGATCTGGACCGATGGTGCCTGTTCCGGCAATCCGGGACCGGGCGGCTGGGGGGCGGTGCTGCGGTTCGGGGATCGTGAGAAGGAACTCTCCGGTGGCGAGGCGCAGACCACGAACAACCGCATGGAGTTGCGTGCGGCCATAGAGTCACTGAACGCGCTGAAACGCCCCTGCGATGTTCTTCTGCATACGGACAGCCGATACGTGATGGACGGCATCACCGACTGGATCCGGGGCTGGAAGACCGCGGCGAAGAAGCCGGTGAAGAATGCCGATCTCTGGCAGGAACTGGACGCGGCCAACAGCCGTCACCGGGTCCGCTGGCACTGGGTCAAGGGTCACGCTGGCGACGCCGGGAACGAGAGGGCGGACCAACTGGCGCGGGATGCGATTCCCGGTTGAGCAGTCGCGCCAGTCCGCTGCGCCTCCCGACAGCTCAGAACCTTTCCACCCAGGGCCTCAGTTCCACTTCCAGCGACCATGCGCTGCGCGGCTGGTCCATCGTGGCAATGCAGGTGTCTGCAATCGCATCCGGGTCCAGCAGGGCATCAGGGTTTTCCGCCGAGTCCTGGCGGGCGTCGGAGCGGACACCGCCGTCGATGACGAAATGGGCGACATGAATGCCGGCAGGGCCGAATTCCCGCGCCACTGACTGCGCCAGACCGCGCAGGCCGAACTTGCCCATGGCGAAGGGCGCTGAACGGGGATAGCCCTTCACACTTGCTGATGCGCCGGTGAAGAACAGCTTTCCGTGACCTTGTTCCGCCATGCGCCGAACCGCAGCCTGCGCAACCAGAAAGCCGCCGAAGCAGGTGATCCGCAGCGCCTGTTCCACCTGGGCCGGGTCCTGCTCCAGCAAGGGACCGCGTGACGCCATGCTGGCGTTGAACAGCACCAGATCGACACCACCCAGTTCACTGTCCACGGTCGCGAAGGCCGCTTCCACCGATTCGGCCTGACTGGCATCGCAGGGAATCGTGATCGCGCCGGTTTCCGCAGCGATCGCTGACAGCTTGTCGACCGAACGGCTGGCCAGCGCGAGCTTGACGCCCCGCGCTGCCAGCTTCCTGGCGAAGCTGCTGCTGATGCCCGGTCCGGCTCCGACGATGAGTGCGCGCCTGATCTTCATGCTGTTTCCACCCTGTGAATGTGTCCTGTGCATCTGAGATGACGCCGGGTTCATCATTGGCAAGGCAGGAATCTGATCCTGTCGGTTGCATCGCGCCAGCCAGTCCGTACCGTGTGGTTCATGAACAAGCAGATACATGAGAAGAGCGCCCTGGAACTGGGCGCGGGCATCCGGTCGGGGGAACTCGATCCTGTTGTCGTCACCGAGCATTTTCTGACGCGCATCGATGCCGTGGACGGGGACCACAGGATCTATGTCCGCACGACGCGGGAACGCGCGCTGGCGGAGGCCATGGCGGCGCGACAGCGTCAGAGCGATGGCACGCTGCGTTCGCCGCTGGACGGGGTGCCGATTTCCTGGAAGGACCTGGTGGATACCGGTGGCTTTCCGACGGAGGGGGCCTGTCGGCTCTACCAGGGGCGGCTGCCGGACCGGGACGCGCTGGCGCTGCAACGGGCGACGGCCGCCGGCATGATCTGTCTGGGCAAGACCAACCTGCCGGATCTGGCCTATTCGGGGCTGGGCGTGAATCCCTGGACCGGAACACCCGCCAACGCCCACAGCCCGGAAGGCGACCCGCGGGTGCCGGGTGGCAGTTCAGCCGGGGCAGGGGTGTCGGTGGCACTTGGGCTCGCCCCTGCGGGCATCGGCTCCGACACCGGCGGTTCCGTGCGTATCCCGGCAGCGTTCAACGGCATCGTCGGCCTGAAGACGACTTGGGGCCTGATCCCGCTGGAAGGTGTGATGCTGCTGGCACCGTCGCTGGATTCGCTTGGTCCCCTGACGCAGGACGTGGCCGATGCCAACCACATCAGCGCGATCCTGTCGGCGACCCGACCCGCCGACCTGAACGGGGTATCACTGAAGGGCATGCGCCTGCTGCACGCCATCGGACACGATGACGATGTCATCCAGCCCGGTGTGAAGTCAGCCGTGGACGCGGCGATCGAACGCTGTCGCGAAGCCGGTGCCGAGGTCGTGACCCGGCGGCTGGACGCCTTCGATGCCGTCGATGAAATGGTCAGCCTGCACGGAAATCCGGTCACGCTGGAGGGCTGGGCGCTGTGGCACCAGGCCATCGATGCCAATCCCGGCGCACTCTATCCGCCGATTCTGGAGCGGATCAGGGAAGGGCGCAAGGGCAGCGCCGTGGATGCGGAAACCATGCGCCGCCGTTTCATGGATCTGCAACGGGCCTACATCAATGCGACCGCCGGGTTCGACGCCGTGGTGATGCATTCGGTGCCGGTCGTCGCGCCGCCGATCGCACAGGTGGAGAATGACCCCGTCGCCCACGGTCGCCAGGCGCTGCTGAGTTCCGTCGCGACCCGGCGGGTGAACTATCTGGGCCTGTGCGGCCTCAGCCTGCCCTGCGGATTCAGTGATGGCATGCCTGTCGGGCTGGCCGTGATCGGGCATCCGTTTGGCGAGGGGCGTGCCCTGCGCACCGGGGCCGCAATCGAGGGAGTACTGGCATGACGGCGCACCACATCATCGACATGACCGGCAAGACGGTCCTGATCACCGGCGGCAGCCGGGGACTGGGCCGCGCCATGGCGCTGGGCTTTGCCGCCGCCGGGGCCAATGTCGCCATCGCCGGGCGGCGGCTGGAATCCTGCGAGAAGACTGCGGCGGAGGTGCGGGCGCTGGGGGCCGAATGCTCTGCGCATGCCTGTCACGTCGGCCACTGGGAGCAGTGCGATGCGCTGGTGGAGGCAGCCTACGCCGCGCATGGCCGCATCGACGTGCTGATCAACAATGCCGGCATGTCGCCGCTGTATGACCGTCCGGTCGATATATCGGAGGCGCTTTACGACAAGGTGCTGGACGTCAACCTGAAGGGGCCGTTCAGGCTCTCAGCGGCTGTGGGGGAGCGGATGATCGCGGACGGTGGCGGTTCCATCATCAACATCTCCAGCGGTGCCGCCGTCAGGCCCCGCGCCAACGTCATCACATATTCCGCCGCCAAGGCCGGGCTGAATGCGATGACGGAGGCCTTTGCCGATGCGCTGGGGCCGACCGTGCGGGTCAACTGCATCATGCCGGGGCCGTTCCTGACCGACATTTCCAATGCCTGGGACATGAAGGCGTTCGAGGAACGGGCGCGGACCTCCATCGCACTGGAACGCGGTGGCCAGCCGGAGGAAGTGGTGTCGGCGGCACTCTATCTCGCCTCCGACCATGCCGGATACACCACTGCCGCAATCATCCGGATCGACGGCGGTTCGCACTGACCGTCACTGCCGTACCGAAATTCACCTGACCCATTGGGGGCACCATGCTGAAGAACGACCATCTCGACGCCTGGGACCGGGAGACATTCTTCCATCCGTCCACACATCTGGCCCAGTTCGCGCGCGGCGACATTCCGAACCGCATCGTGACGGGGGCGAAGGGCGTCAACATCACCGACCGTGACGGCAATAGCCTGCTGGACGCCTTCGCCGGGCTCTATTGCGTCAACATCGGCTATGGCCACACGGAAGTGGCCGATGCCATCGCGGCGCAGGCGAAGGAACTGGCCTACTACCATGCCTATGCCGGACACGGCACGGAGGCGTCGATCACCCTGGCGCGAATGGTCATCGACCGCGCGCCTGCCAACATGAGCCGGGTCTTCTTCGGCCTGGGCGGATCGGACGCCAACGAGACCAACATCAAGCTGGTCTGGTACTACAACAACGCGCTCGGGCGGCCGGAGAAGAAGAAGATCATCTCCCGCTGGCGCGGCTATCACGGCTCCGGCCTGATGACCGGTTCGCTGACCGGCCTGCACCTGTTCCATCGCCAGTTCGACCTGCCGTTCGACGTGGTGAAACATACGGATGCACCCTACTACTACCGCCGTGAGGATCGCGGCATGACGGAGCAGGAATTCAGCAATCACTGTGCCGCGAAGCTGGAGGAAATGATCCTGGCGGAGGGGCCTGAAACAGTGGCCGCCTTCATCGGTGAGCCGGCACTGGCGACCGGTGGCATGGTGCCGCCGCCGGAGGGGTACTGGGAGGCGATCCAGACGGTTCTGAAACGCTACGACATCCTGCTGATCGCGGACGAGGTCGTGACCGGGTTCGGGCGCATGGGAACCATGTTCGGGTCCGAGCATTTCGGCATGCAGCCTGACATCATCACCATCGCCAAGGGTCTGACCTCGGCCTACGCGCCGCTGTCCGGTTCCATCTTGTCGGAGCAGGTCTGGCAGGGTCTGGCGGCAGGCACGGACAAGTTCGGGGTCTTCGGTCACGGCTGGACCTACGCCGCGCATCCGATCGGGTCGGCGGCGGGCATCGCCAACCTGAAACTGCTGGATGACCTCAACCTGATCGCCAATGCCGCGGAGATGGGTGCCTATCTGAAGCAGGGCCTGATCGACGCGCTGGGCGAACACGGCAATGTCGGTGACATCCGGGGCGAGGGGCTGCTGCTCGGCGTCGAACTGGTGAAGGACCGCTATCACGGCCCGACCTTCTTCGATGCCGCCGATACAATCGGCCTGAAGGTGCATCAGGCCCTGATGCGCCGTGGCGTCATTTCCCGCGCCATGCCGGAAAGCGACGTCATCGGCATCGCACCACCGTTCTGCATCACTGCTGCCGAATGCGATCAGGTGATCGGTGCCCTGAAGGAATCGGTCGTCGAGGTGCTGGGGGAGGGGTGACGCGCCCCAGTCATCTATCAGCTACGCCTTGCCGGGCCAACCACGCCCTGCCCGGCCACCACGCCCTGCCACCCCCACCCACGCCTTGCCCGGACTTGATCCGGGCATCCAGAGTGCCGCCCGGACGCTGCAAGGCTGGGCTCGCGGATCAAGTCCGCGAGCGTCGTGGTGGAGGTGGAATGGGTGAACTGTCCGGCCATTCCCCACCACGCCCTGCCCGGCCACCACGCCCTGCCACCCCCACCCACGCCTTGCCCGGACTTGATCCGGGCATCCAGAGTGTCGCCCGGACGCTGCAAGGCTGGGCTCGCGGATCAAGTCCGCGAGCGTCGTGGGAGGTGGAGCAGGCGAATAGAACCTGCTATCCGCACTACGCCTTGCCACCCCCAAGGACGTCTTGCCCGGACTTGATCCGGGCATCCAGACGCGCGGCTCAAGAGCGGACGGACGCGCGCTGACTCAGCCGAAGAAGCCGCGCAGCACCCGCTCGTAGATGTTGGTCAGATGGGCGATGTCGTCGACCCCGGCGCGTTCATCGACCTTGTGCATGGTCTGGCTGACCAGGCCGAACTCCACAACCGGGCAGGCGTCCTTGATGAAGCGGGCGTCGGAGGTGCCGCCGGTCGTCGACAGGTCCGGTGTGACCCCCAGTTCGGCCTGGATCGCGGCGGAGAGGATTTCGGTCAGCGGTCCTGGCGCGGTCAGGAACGGGTCGCCCGAATTGCGCACGGTCAGGCTGTACGGCCCGCCGACAGCGTCACAGGCGTCGCGCACCATCCGCTCCAGCCCCGCCGCATCCTGCAGCGTGCTGTAGCGGACGTTGAAGCGCGCCTCCCCCTTCGCCGGGATCACGTTGGAGGCGGTGTTGGCCACATCGACGGTGGTGATCTCCAGGTTGGAGGGCTGGAAATGCGCGTTGCCGCTGTCCAGTTCCAGGTTGGCGATCCGGTCCAGCATGGCCACCAGCCGGGGCAGGGGGTTGTCGGCCAGGTGCGGATAGGCGACGTGGCCCTGGGTGCCGGAGACCACCAGATGGCCGGAGAAGGAGCCGCGCCGCCCGATCTTCGCCATCTCGCCCAGCCTGTTCGGGTTCGTCGGCTCCCCCACCAGGCAGGCGTCGATGGTCTCGCCCTGCTGTTTCATCCAGTCGAGCACCTTGACCGTGCCGTTGATCGCCGGGCCTTCCTCGTCGCCGGTGATCAGGAAGGCGATGGAGCCCTCCAGCCCGTCACCGATCACGCGGGCGGAGGCCTCCACCATGCAGGCGATGGCGCTCTTCATGTCGGTGGCGCCGCGCCCGAAGAGCTGGCCGTCAACGATCTCCTCCCCGAACGGGTCGCGGGTCCAGGCAGCATTGTCGCCCACCGGCACCACGTCCACGTGCCCGGCAAAGCAGAAGGTCGGCTTGCCGGTGCCGATGCGGGCGTAGAGGTTCTCCACATCCGGCGTGTCCACGTCGGAGAAGGTCATTCGGTGGCAGGTGAAACCCAGCGCCGTCAATGACCGCTCCAGCACCGCCAGCACCCCGGCATCCTCCGGTGTGACGGAGGAGCAGCGGATCAGGTCGCGGGCGAGATCGAGGGCGGTCGGGACGGGTGTGACCTGGGTCATGGCAGGGCCTCGGCAGAATGGGCTGTGCAGATATGCTTGGCCGCAGTCTTGGCACTCCCGGCGGACGGGGGCAAGCTGTCAGCAATTGGTTAGGAGTTTTGTTGT
>CAXBNO010000072.1:0-10009 GCA_963976775.1 uncultured Kordiimonadales bacterium | reverse complement strand
GATGCCCTTGTCGGAATCGACCATGTACATCGGTGGGCGCGCTGCCATGCAGGCGTCGATGTCGGCGATGATTGCCGCGTTATCCCTGACCCGCGCCAACAGGTCGCCAAGACCGGAATTGGGATTTACGCCCAGTGCCGCCATCGCATCCCCATGCTTGTCGAAAACGGGTGCGAGGAATGCCTTTACCGCGTGGCCGAAGATGATGGGGTCAGACACCTTCATCATCGTCGCTTTCAGGTGCAGCGAGAAAAGGATGCCCTGGTCCTTCGTCTTGTCGATTTCGGCAGCAAGGAAATCCTTGAGCGCAGCAACGCTCATGAAGGTCGCGTCAACGACCGTGCCTGCGGGATATTCAAGGCCCTCCTTGAGAACCGTCTCGCCCGAGGCGGTCTCCAGCACGATTTTCGCGCCGGTTGCGGCACCCAGCGTTGCAGAGGTTTCATTCGAGAAGAAATCATGCCCCGACATGGACGACACATGGGTCTTGCTGTCGGCCGACCAGTCACCCATACGGTGCGGATTGGCTTTCGCGAAGTTCTTCACGGCTTTCGCGGCGCGGCGATCGGAATTGCCTTCACGCAGAACCGGGTTGACTGCCGACCCCTTGATCGCGTCGTACCTGGCCCGTGCGGCTTTCTCATCGTCGGTCCTGGGGTTTTCCGGATAGTCAGGCAGCGCAAAGCCCTGCGATTGAAGCTCCTTGATTGCACTGACCAGCTGGGGCACCGATGCAGAGACGTTGGGCAGCTTGATCACGTTTGCCTCAGCGGTATTCACCAGACGGCCCAGCTCTGCCAGATCATCGGACTGCCGCTGATCTTCGTTCAGATGTTCGGGAAAGGCTGCCAGAATGCGCCCGGCGAGGCTGATGTCCCTTGTGCCAACGCTGACGTCCGCGGCGGCGGCGAATTTCTGAATGATCGGCAACAGTGAAGCGGAGGCCAGCTCCGGCGCTTCGTCAACCTTGGTGTAGATGATATTGGGCATGAGGCGTTCCAGTTTACTGCTTTTGAAGGTCTGATATCCGAAACGGTATAGAACGTCGATGTTCCGCAGTCGAATGCAGCATGACGTCGCTGACGTGATTCCGCTCCCTGTCCCGGTCAGGGAAACCCTGGCGGAATACTCCAGCTTCAAACGGTCCGGTTTCCAGGGAGCAGAGCACTGGTGGAGCGCGTCAACACCAAGGAAACCTGTCTGCCCCAACCTTCCAATCCGTTGGAAGAAAGTGGTGGGCCCGGCAGGACTCGAACCTGCAACCAGACCGTTATGAGCGGTCGGCTCTAACCAATTGAGCTACAGGCCCTGCAGGGGCGATTTATACTGGCGCGGGGTCGGCCTGCAAGTCCGTTTCGATCAGTGCGGTACAGTTCGGAGCCTGCCGCCGGACTGAAAGAAAAGACCAAAAATTGGTCAGATGCCCAAGAAATATTCGCGCAAGCCGGTCTGCGCGAAACATCAGCTACGCCGATGCGGCCTAATTACTCATCCCTGTTGCGGGCCGCTGATGCGCGTGCTCCACTTGCTCTCGATCTTGAATGTTTGAGGGGCGCCAGGACGCAATGACACCCTATGACGAGATGACGGCCAGTGATGGCTCCGTGCGTGAAGCCTATCGCGAACTGGAGCACTGGCTGACCAGTACCACCGTCGAGACATTCAGGAACAAGCGCAAGGAAGCCGACCTGCTGTTTCGCAGGCTGGGAATCACCTTCGCGGTCTATGGCGAGGGCGGAGACCCCGAGCGGCTGATCCCCTATGACGTTGTCCCGCGGGTCATTACCGGTGCCGAATGGGGCGAGATGGAAAAGGGGATGGAGCAGCGGGTGAAGGCGATCAATGCCTTCCTGAACGATGTCTATGGTGACCAGCAGATCTTCCGCGCCGGGCACATCCCGCGCGACATCATCGAAGCCAACGACGCCTTCGTGCCGTCGATGATGGGCGTGACGCCACCTGCCGGGATCTATGCCCACATCGCCGGTGTCGACATGGTCAAGGCCGACGGCGAGTTCTACGTGCTGGAGGACAACGTGCGTACCCCATCCGGCGTGTCCTACATGATGGGCAACCGGGAAGCGGAGATGCGTCTGTTCCCCAGTCTGTTCCGGCAGCACCGGGTGCGCCCGGTGGACCATTACGCCGACTTCCTGCGCGACACCCTGCGCTCGGTCTCCCCCTACAAGGATCATGACCCGAAGGTGGTCGTGATGACCCCGGGCCGGTTCAACTCCGCCTATTTCGAACACGCCTTCCTGGCCGACCGGATGGGCATCGAACTGGTGGAAGGGGCCGACCTGTTCGTGCGCGACGAAGTGGTCTACATGCGGACCACCCGGGGGCCGCAGCGTGTGGACGTGATGTACCGCCGCCTGGATGACGAGTTCCTGGACCCGCAGGCCTTCCGCAAGGACTCCCTGCTGGGCGTGCCCGGTCTCGTCGCGGCCTATCGCGCCGGCAACATCGCCATTGCGAATGCCATCGGCAATGGCGTCGCCGACGACAAGGCGATCTATGTCTATGTGCCGGAGATGATCCGCTTCTACCTGGGTGAGGAGCCGATCCTGAACAATGTCCCCACCTACATGGGCCGCAGGGACGACGAGCTGAAGTATATCCTGGAGCATCTGGACGAGCTGGTGGTGAAGGAAGTCCACGGCTCCGGCGGTTACGGCATGCTGGTGGGACCGGCATCGACGAAAGCCGAGCAGGAAGCCTATGCCGCGCGCATCAAGGCAGACCCCACGGGCTTCATCGCCCAGCCGACCTTGGCGCTGTCGACCTGCCCCACCTTCGTGGGGTCGGGGGTGGCACCACGGCATGTGGACCTGAGGCCCTTCGTGCTGAGCGGCGCGGACCGGGTGCGTATCGTGCCCGGCGGCCTGACACGTGTCGCCCTGAAGGAGGGTTCGCTGGTCGTGAACTCCAGCCAGGGCGGCGGGACCAAGGACACCTGGGTGCTGGAGGACTGATCATGCTTAGTCGTACAGCCGACGACCTCTTCTGGATGTCACGCTACGTGGAGCGCGCGGAGAATGTCGCGCGCCTGCTGGAGGTGGCCGACCGCATGGCGCTGATGCCGCAGCAGGCCGGCGGGACAGACGAATGGACTGCGGTGCTGATTGCCGGTGGCGTGGCACCGCTCTACACGGAAAAGGTGGGCCGCGTGGAGGCGGAACCGACGCTGCGCTTCATGGCGTTGAGCGCGGACAATCCCTCCAGCATCCGCAACTGCTTCCAGGTCGCGCGGGAGAACGCACGGGCCCAGCGCCACACCATCACGCGGGAACTGTGGGAAGCGATCAACGACACCTGGCACGGCATCCGGGACATGGATGCACAGCAGGTCGAGGCGATGGGCCGCACGGCATTCTTCGAATGGGTCAAATCGCGCTCGCACCTGGTGCGCGGCGCGCTGGCCGGCACGATGATCCGCGACGATGCCTACTGTTTCATGCGGCTGGGGACCTTCATCGAACGGGCCGATTCCACGTCGCGCATCCTTGACGTGAAGTACCACCTGATCCTGCCGACCGAGGAAGTCGTCGGCGGCGCGCCGGACTACTACCAGTGGGCGGCGCTGCTGCAGTCGGTCTCGGCACAGGGCAGTTACCGCCGTATGTTCGGAGACCAGATCCGCTACAGCCTGGTTGCGGAACTGCTGGTGCTGCGGCCGGAGATGCCCAGGTCGGTGCGCAGTTGCTATGACAACATCATGCAGAACCTGCAGGAACTGACCCAGGGCTACGAGACCCAGCCCCGTTGCGTGCGGATGGCCGGAAAGCTGCGCGCACGCCTGGTCTACGGCGAGGTCGGCGAGATCACGGGACAGGAATCCGGGCTGCACGAGTTCCTGACGGACGTCGTCGATACCAACCTGCAGATCGCGGCGCAGATCGGGAAGGATTTCCTGCTGACCCCCGAAGGCGAAGGGACTCCGCTGGCGATCCCGGAAAATGCTCGACAGGAACAGACGATGGGGTAAGAACGGTTCTGCCGGATGGCACCTGCCATCCCGCTTGCAGCAGTCCATCATTTGATGGAATTGCACCAGCCCGTTCCCCCACCCGGCCCCCCACGGGATCATCCTGAACGGGTGGCCGGGTGAGGGAGCGGGCTGGTGCTGCACGCAGGCGGTGGAAAGATCGAAGGGAGCCTGAACCGTGACCTATTGTGTCGGGATGCTGACTGCGGAAGGCCTAATGATGCTGGCCGATACCCGAACCAATGCCGGCATCGACAGCATATCCACCTTTCGCAAGACCACCGTCTGGCACCAGCCGGGCGAGCGGGTGGTGGCGCTGCTGTCTGCGGGCAATCTGGCGGTGACCCAGGCCGTGATCGGTCACCTGCAGGAACTGATCGCCAGCCCGAACGCCGACCCGTCCCAGACGATTCTCGGCGCACCGAGCATGTTCGCCATTGCCCGCCTGGTCGGCGACGCGGTGCGGCAGGGGCGCATGCTCGACGGCCCTTCGCTGGACCAGGGAGCCGGGGGCTTCAATGCCTCCTTCCTGCTCGGGGGCCAGATTGCGGGGCGGGAACTGCGGCTCTACCAGGTCTATGCGGAAGGCAACTTCATCGAGGCATCCGAGGACACGCCCTTCTTCCAGATCGGCGAGACCAAGTACGGCAAGCCGATCCTCGACCGGGTGATGAACTTCAGCATGCCGCTGGTGGAGGCGGTGAAGGTCGGCCTGATCTCGATGGATTCGACGCTGCGGTCGAACATGTCGGTGGGCCTGCCGGTGGACCTGCTGCTCTATCGCCGCGACCATCCCGGCGCCTGGCTGGAGCGGCGGTTCGAGGAAGGTGACCCCTACTTCGAGGATATCCGCAACCGCTGGTCCGATGCCTTGCGCGCCGCCTATCGCGAGATTCCCGATCTTGAACTGGATTTCACTGCATGAGCGGTCTGACCGACAGCCAGATCGACCGCTACGCGCGCCATATCGTGCTGAAGGAAGTCGGCGGCGCGGGCCAGCAGAAGCTGCTGCGGGCGCGGGTTCTGGTGGTCGGCGCGGGCGGTCTCGGCTCCCCGCTGATCATGTATCTGGCCGCCGCGGGCGTCGGCACCATCGGCGTGGTGGATGACGACACTGTCTCCCGCTCCAACCTGCAGCGCCAGGTGCTGCATGGCGGCGACATGCTCGACCAGCCCAAGACGGAAAGCGCGATCGCATCGGTTGCCCGCCTGAACGATGATGTCACCGTGGAGGCGCATCAGACCCGGATCAGCGCCGACAACGCCGACGATCTGGTCTCCGGCTATGATCTCGTCTGCGACGGGTCGGACAATTTCGCCACCCGTTTCGCCGTGCATGATGCCTGCTTCCGGAACCGCAGACCGCTGGTCTCCGCCGCCATCCTGCGCTTCGACGGTCAGCTCGCCACCTGGCGCGGCTACGAGGACGGCCTGCCCTGCTATCGTTGCCTGTATCCCGAGATCCCGCCGGAGGAGCAGACCTGCGCCCAGGACGGGGTGCTGGGCGCCATCGCCGGGGTCATGGGGTCGATGCAGGCGGTGGAGGTGATCAAGGAACTGCTGGGACTGGGCGAGAGCATGGCCGGACAGTTGCTGATCCATGATGCGCTGGGCGCGACATTCCGCAAGGTCCGGGTCAAGCCGGACCCGGAATGTCCACTCTGTGGCGGTGTCTGAAAGGCTCCGCTATCGTCACGGGATTCTTTTTGGGGAGAGAGAGAAATGGCAGATCTGGAAGTAGGCATCGCCGACGGTATCGCCACCGTCACCATGAACCGCCCGGAGGCACGCAACGCGCTGTCGATGGAGATGCGGGCGCTGATGCGCGAAGCCATGCACGAACTGGAATATGACGATGCGGTGCGCTGCGTCGTGCTGACCGGCGCGGGCGATCACTTCATGGCCGGTGGCGACGTGAAGGGCATGCATGAATATCTCGGCACGGCCTCGGAGAGCGAGATCCAGGCCTATTTCGTCAACCGCATCCACGACCTGCATCCGATCATGTATTCCATGCGCCGGATGCCGAAGCCGATCATTGCCAAGGTACGCGGTGCCGCCGCCGGAGCCGGTGTCTCCATGGCCGCCGCCTGTGACATGGTGATCTCTGCGGAGAGCGCCTTCTACACCCTGGCCTATGTCCATATCGGCACGACGCCGGATGCATCATCCAGCTTTCACCTGCCCCGCGCCGTAGGGATCAAGAAGGCCATCGAGATGACCATGCTGGGGGATCGCCACACCGCGCAGCAGATGGCCGACGCCGGGCTGGTCAACTTCGTGGTTCCCGATGCCGATCTGGATGCGGAGACCGACAGGCTGGCCACACGGCTGGCCAATGGCCCGACCTTCGTGCTGGGCCAGGGCAAGCGGCTGATGTACCGCAGCCTGGAGAATGAATTCGAGAGCCAGTTGCAGTTCGAGGCGGAATGCTTCGCCGAATGCGCAAAGCGCGAAGACTATCGCGAAGGCGTCAATGCCTTCGTCGAGAAGCGCAAGGCGAAGTTCACCGGCAAGTAGGTCCCTCGGCACCATCGACCGGCGAAGAATGGGACGCGAAGAGGCGGAGAAGCCCATGTCCAGCAACGAGATGACGGGCGGCGAAGCCCTGGCACGGATGTTCCGGGCCTATGGCGTCGGACCGATGTTCGGCATGGGCTGACAGCTTGCCCCAGCGGATGGCGTCAATCCGTGCAGCATCGCCTGATCTCCGGCGAGGTGCCGGTCAACATGGCGCGGATGCTCTACGACCAGCGCGCGCCGGACGGGGCGGTACCAGCCGTCAGGAGTCGTGCAACCGCTCCCGCTCCTCCGCCTTCGCCGTGACTTCCATCAGCCAGGTCTCGAAGGCCTTCAGGCGGGGCCGGTTCTCGCGACCCTCCGGATAGACCAGGTAATAGCCGCCCTTCACCGCCAGATGGAAATCCAGCGGTTCGATCAGCGTGCCCGCCTCCAGCTCCGGTCGCACCAGATTCGGGTTCACCGGCACGATGCCCAGTCCCTGGATCGCACCCTGGACCGCCAGGTTGGTGGTATCCAGCTTCAGGCCCCGGTCAGGATCGACCCCGGTTTCCCCGACGGCGGTCAGCCACTGTCGCCAGGTATCGGGGCGGTTGACGTCGTGCAGCAGCGGATAATGCACCAGGTCAGCCGGTGTCTTCAGCTTCGGTCGGCCTTCCAGCAGGGCCGGGCTGCAGACAGGCACGATCTCCTCCCGCAGCAACAGCTTGGCCGTCAGTCCCTTCCAGCCACCGACGCCATAGCGGATGGCCGCGTCCGCCTCCACACGGTTGAAGTCGATGGCTTCCACGTTCGTGGTCATCCGCACCTCGATCTCCGGGTGACGCTTCTGGAAGGTCGAAAGCTGTGGCACCAGCCAGCGCATGGCGAAGGTCGGCAGCACGTTGACCGTCAGCGAACCGGAACTGTCCTCCGCCTTCAGGGCTTCCGTCGCCTCGTTCATCTGATCGAATGCCTGGCGCAGTGCCGGATAATAGCGCCCGCCGGCGGAGGTCAGCATGACCTTGCGCTGGCGCCGCTCGAACAGTTTCACCCCCAGCAGATCCTCCAGCCCCTTGATCTGATGGCTGATGGCGGATGGCGTCAGGTTCAGTTCATCCGCCGCGCGCGTGAAACTCAGGTGACGTGCTGCGGCCTCGAACACCCGCAAGGCGTTGAGCGGCGGCAATCTTCTGGGCATGACGGACTCTCCGGGATGGCGTGAAATTCATGCTGCAACGCAACAATTGCCCGAGCAATGAATATAATTCACCTATGTGATGAGAAATCATCCTTTGTCAAGCGTCAGCATCGTTGACATATTCCAATCAGTCAGACGTTGAGCGAGGGACGCCTGACCCGAAGCACCCTCGCTGAGCAAGGAGTATCACGATGCAGTACCAGCAGATCAATCTGAATGATTTCAACGAACTAAAGCAGTCGAGCCCTGTCGATGGCGAGACCGAGGCTCTCGGCATCCTCGACCTGGACGCGATCGAGCAGCGGGCGCATGCCGCACGCGCCGCCGCGACCCTGCAGGGCATCACCAGCATTCGAAAGGCCATGCTGCGCCTGTTCGCCTGATCTGAAATCAACCTTTCATTAACCGTTTCGAACGCAGTCGCGGTGAAACGCGGCGGCGTTCGGCAGTTATGATGCAATGCAATATAGCATTGCGCTGAGCGCATGGCTTCGAGACATGCTTCCTACGGGATCAACAGATGCACGAGACGGCCTGCGTATGACCGATCATGCAATTGAATGAATCTCACTCATCTTTCTGATGAAAAATGCTCTTTTGTCATTCGCACCGCGCAGCAACATATTGGTTTCAGTCAGACGTTGAGCGAGCGACGCCTGACCCAACAGACCCTCGCTGAAGATGGAGAGTCCAGATGCAGTATCAGCAGCTCAACCTCAATGAATCCAATGTCATGAACCGCACATCTGGCAGTGAAATGCACCTGCGCGGCGATGGCTCGATTGACATGGACTACTATGTGGCGCGGGCACAGAACGCACGGGCGGCCGAAACGGCCAGGGGTCTGTTGGCGATCCGGAAGGCGTTCACCGCACTGTTTGCCTGAAATGAGTTCATCTGATTGACACCTGACCAGGCGCCGCCGGTCACACGCTCATCAGACTGTCCATGACGCCGATGCGGGAAACCGTGTCGGCGTCTGCCGTTCCGGTCACCCGGTCGGGCAGGAAATGCCGCTGAAACGCCGCGATGACGGCACGCGTCTCTTCGCCCGCGCTGCCGTCGACCTGCACCCCATAGCCGATGCGCGCCAGTGCTGCCTGCAGTTGCCTTGTTCCCGTCATGGCCGGAGCAACTGAAGGGCGCTGCTCCGGCCAGATCCCGATTGGCCAGATCCCGATTGGCCAGAGCCCGATTCCGGCTTCGGCCAGCCGCGACCAGGGGAAATGGGCGCCGGGATCCTGCTTGCGCAGCGGGGCCACATCCGAATGTCCCAGAATGCGGTGGTCCGGAATGTCGTGGCGACGACGGATATCGTGGACAAGGTGGATCAGTGCCGCGATCTGGACGTCCGGATAGGGCTCGGGACCATCCGGCCCGGAGCAACTGTGGCCCCGGTTCTGCAGCTCGATCCCGATGGAGCAGGCATTGATATCCGTGACACCGCGCCAGGAGGCGACGCCGGCATGCCAGGCGCGACGGTCCTCCGCCACCAGCGCGTGGACGCGCCCATCGGTGTCGACGAGATAGTGTGCCGAGACCTTCGTCGCAGGATCGGTCAGCAGATCCAGTGCGGTCGCCGCATCGGGCGTGTCCGTATAGTGCAGCACAAGCATGTCCACTGCCGTGCCGTGACGGTCATCGTGATTGGGGGACGGGCGGTCCCGGACCATCTCCGGCCCCTGATGCATCGGCTCGGCAGGACCGGGCGCCATCAACCGAACCCGCGTTCCTTCGAGATCCGGTCATAGGCCGCGTTGATCTTTGCCAGCTTCTCGTTGGCCACGGCGACGAATTCCTCCGGCAGTCCCTGCGCGATCACCCGATCCGGATGGTTGGCCTTGATCAGCTTGCGGTATGTTGCCTTGACCTCCGCATCCCCGGCGTCGGTCGCAATACCCAGCACGGCATAGGGGTCTTCATCATCCAGGCCCAGATAGGTGGCATGCAAGCGGCTGTAGGCGGCATGGCTGATCCCGAAGATCTCGGCGATTGCCTTCAGGAACGTCACCTCGTTGGGGTGAATCACATTGTCCGCACGGGCGATGTGCATCAGGCCGGCCAGCAGGTCCTCCAGCACTTCCGGGTTGCCCTGAAACATTCCGGCGATCTGCTCGGCATAGGGCTCGAAGCCCGTCGCCTCCCGCTTCGCCTGATTGAAGACCCGCGCGACGTTGCGCATCTCGTCCGGCGGGACCTGAAACACCTCCCGGAACGCCAGTATCTCATCCCTGGTCACGACGCCATCAGCCTTGGCCATCTTCGCGCCGAGCACGATGACCGCAATGGTGAAGGCGACCTTCTTGGTCGCGGCGGGGCGG
>CAXBNO010000071.1:0-10066 GCA_963976775.1 uncultured Kordiimonadales bacterium | reverse complement strand
GCCGTGGTCGAGACCCTGGCCGAAGCCCGTGACGTGATGGCGGAGATCGGCCTGCCCGCCATCATCCGCCCGTCCTTCACCATGGGCGGCACCGGCGGCGGCATCGCCTACAACCGCGACGAGTTCGAGCAGATCGTGGCCAGCGGCCTCGACGCCTCCCCCACCACGCAGGTGCTGGTCGAGGAATCGGTGCTGGGCTGGAAGGAATTCGAGATGGAGGTGGTCCGCGACCATGCGGACAACTGCATCATCATCTGCTCCATCGAGAATGTGGATCCAATGGGCATCCACACCGGCGATTCGATCACGGTCGCGCCCGCGCTGACCCTGACCGACAAGGAATACCAGATCATGCGCGACGCCTCGATTGCGGTGTTGCGGGAGATCGGCGTCGATACCGGCGGATCGAACGTGCAGTTCGCGGTCAACCCCGACGACGGACGGCTGGTGGTGATCGAGATGAACCCCCGCGTGTCGCGCTCCTCCGCGCTGGCGTCGAAGGCCACGGGTTTCCCGATCGCCAAGGTCGCGGCCAAGCTGGCGGTCGGCTACACGCTGGACGAACTGGACAATGACATCACCCGCGTGACCCCGGCGAGCTTCGAGCCGACGATCGACTATGTGGTCACCAAGATCCCGCGCTTCACGTTCGAGAAGTTTCCGGGCGCCGAGCCTTACCTGACCACCTCCATGAAGTCGGTGGGCGAGTCGATGGCGGTGGGCCGGAGCTTCCACGAGAGCCTGCAGAAGGCGCTCAGGTCCATGGAGACCGGCCTTGACGGCCTGGACGATCAACTGGTCGAGGGCGATGACGAGGATGCGCTGATCGCCGCGCTGGGCCGCCCGACGCCGGACCGCCTGCTGATGACGGCGGAGGCGCTGCGTTTCGGCATCGCGAAGGAACGCATCGTCCGCATCACCCGCTATGACCCGTGGTTCGTCGACCGGCTCGACGAGATCGTCACCGCCGAGGAGCGGGTGCGCGAACAGGGCCTGCCGACCACGCCCTGGGGCTGGCTGCAGCTTAAGAAGATGGGTTTCGGTGATGCCCGCATCGCGAAGCTGGCCAGGACATCGGAATCGCGCGTGGCGGCTGCCCGGCGCATGGCCGGTGTCACGCCGGTCTACAAGCGCATCGACACCTGCGCCGCCGAGTTCGAATCGGCCACCCCCTACATGTACTCGACCTACGAGGGCTTCCCCTCCCCCACCGGTGAACTGGTCGGCGCGGAGTGCGAGTCCAAGCCGACGGACCGGCGCAAGATCATCATCCTGGGGGGCGGTCCGAATCGCATCGGTCAGGGTATCGAGTTCGACTATTGCTGTGTCCATGCCTGCTTCGCGCTGAAGGAAGCGGGCTACGAGACCATCATGATCAACTGCAATCCGGAGACGGTCTCGACGGATTACGACACCTCCGACCGGCTTTATTTCGAGCCGCTGACCATCGAGACGGTGCTGGAGATCGTGCGGACGGAAGAACAGTGCGGCGAAGTCGTCGGGGTCATCGTGCAGTTCGGTGGCCAGACCCCGCTGCGCCTGGCGCAGGGGCTGCTGGATGCCGGGGTCACCATCCTCGGCACCTCCGTCGATGCCATCGACCTGGCGGAGGACCGCGACCGCTTCCAGGACCTGCTGCAGCGCCTTGACCTGCGCCAGCCGCCCAACGGCATCGCCCGCAGCAACGAGGAAGCGAAGGCGGTGGCGGAGCGACTGGGCTTCCCCGTGCTGCTGCGTCCGTCCTATGTGCTGGGAGGTCGCGCCATGGAGATCGTGCACGACATGCCCGGGCTGGAACGCTATGTGCGGGAGGCTGTGCGGGTTTCCGGCACCAGCCCGGTGCTGGTCGATTCCTACCTCGGCAATGCCTCCGAAGTGGATGTCGATGTGCTGTGCGACGGCACGGAGACCTTCGTCGCCGGGATCATGGAACATATCGAGGAAGCGGGCGTACACTCCGGTGATTCGGCCTGTTCCCTGCCGCCCTATTCACTGAGCGATGCGACCATTGCGGAGATCCGCCGCCAGTCCGATATCCTGGCGCGCGAACTGAATGTCGTCGGCCTGATGAACGTCCAGTTCGCGGTCCAGGACGAGGTTGTCTACATCCTGGAGGTCAATCCGCGCGCCTCCCGTACGGTTCCCTTCGTCGCCAAGACCATCGGCAAGCCCATTGCCAAGATCGCGGCACGGCTGATGGCGGGCGAGAAGCTGGCTGACTTCGAGCTGCCGAAGGACGCGCTGGACTTCGACTACATCGCCATCAAGGAAGCGGTCTTCCCGTTTGCCCGCTTCCCCGGCGTCGATGTCATCCTGGGGCCGGAGATGCGCTCCACGGGGGAGGTCATGGGCCTGGCCCAGGACTTCGAGATGGCGTTCCTGAAGTCACAGCTCGGCAGTAGCACACGCCTGCCGGAAAGCGGCACGATCTTCGTTTCCGTCCGTGACAGCGACAAGGCGATGTTCGCGGAACTGGGCCGGGATCTGGTCGGCATGGGATTCTCCCTGGTCGGCACCCACGGTACGGCGCGGTTCCTGACCGACCATGGCGCCGCCTGCAAGCCGATCAACAAGGTGCTGGAGGGGCGCCCCCACATCGTCGATGCGATCAAGAACCATCAGGTGCAGATGGTCATCAACACCACCGACGGTGAGCAGGCGATCCGCGACTCCTTCTCGCTGCGCCGGACGGCCCTGCAGGAACGCGTGCCCTATTACACGACAGCCGCCGGTGCCCGTGCCGCAGTTCAGGCACTGAAGGCACTGAAGACCGGTCGTCTTGAAGTCGCGCCGTTGCAGTCCTACTATTGAACCTTCGAATGCGCCGGTTGCTGGATGACAGTGACCGGCGCCTGTGTCTCTCCCGGGTCCAGAGAAGGTATCGGCGTGGAACGTGTCCCAATGACGCTGAAAGGCCAGCAGCGCCTTGAAGCGGAACTGAAGAACCTGAAGTCGGTGGAACGGCCGGATGTGATCCAGGCCATTGCCGAGGCGCGTGCGCACGGCGATCTGTCCGAGAATGCGGAATATCACGCGGCGAAGGAGAAGCAGGGCTTCATCGAGTCCCGCATCATGGATCTGGAGAGCGCGCTCAGCCGGGCGGAGGTGATCGACACCACGAAGATGTCCGGCGAGACCGTGCGTTTCGGTGCCACCGTCGGCCTGGCCGACGTGGATACGGACGAGGAGAGCGAGTATCAGATCGTCGGCGTCGATGAAGCGGATATCGACAGTGGCCTGATCTCCATCACCAGCCCCATCGCGCGCGCCCTGATCGGCAAGTCGGAAGGTGACTCCGTCGATGTGCAGACGCCGCGCGGTGAGAAGTCCTACGAGATCACCGGGGTGAAGTGGCTCTGAGGGAGCTGCGATGCTGCTCGACACGCCCATCTGCGACTTTGGCTGGAAAGCCCCGGACTTCGTTCTGAACGATCCGTCGGGCCGGAGCTTCCGCATGTCCGATCACCTGGGTGAGAAGGGCCTGCTGGTCGCCTTCATCTGCAATCACTGTCCCTATGTGAAGGCCATTGCCGACCGGCTGGCCGCGGACATGGCGGCCCTGATGGCGGACGGCGTCAATGTGCTGGCGGTGATGTCGAACGACTATCGCGCGGTACCTGCCGACTCGCCCGCCGAGATGCAGGCCTTCGCGGCCCGGCACGGGTTCACCTTTCCCTATCTGGTGGACGAGGATCAGGCCGTGGGCCGGGCCTGGGGCGCGGTCTGCACACCGGATTTCTTCGGGCTGAACCGGGATGGGGCACTGCAGTATCGCGGCAGGCTGGATGATGCCCGGATGGGCAATGCCGGCGCCCGGACCCCGGAACTGCTGGACGCCATGCGGATGATCGCGAAAACCGGCAAGGGACCGAGCCGGCAGGTCGCCAGCATGGGCTGCTCGATAAAGTGGTCCGCCTGAACAGTCAGTCAGACAATCGGTACAACCCTGCGACGCTCAGGCGCGGGCGCGCGAACCGCCGCCCGAGCCATCGGCGCGCCGCCGCAGTCGCGCCAGGACCTCTTCCAGACCTGTCGGGCTGATGTTGCTGTATTCATCGCTGATGCGGGCGATGACCCGACGGATGAAGGTCGGCTCGTCCATGCCTTCGCGCCGTTTGCGTGCCGCTGCGATCTCGTCGCGGGATACCCGGAAGGCGTGGAACATCAGTGATTCCAGACCTGATGCCTCGTAGAGGCGGCGGAAGCCATCCAGACCGGCACCATCCATGGCACCCTTCACCCGCTGTTCCGGCCAGCCGGTGAGTGCCGTCATGCCTGCGATGAAGAACTGGTGGTCACCCCCGGCCAGCACGCGCAGCATCAGGCTGGTGGACAGGCGGCCCTGCGCCTTCATGCGGGCGGCGAGTTCCTGCACCTCGGCGATGTCGTCGGAATCCTTGATGACCGAAGCAACAGAGCGCTCCATGCCGTGCACGAAGATGTCCTCCGCCAGGATCGGCGGCAGGTCACTGCGTTTCACCAGCGCGTCCATCATCATGTCGGAGACGGTGCGGATGCATTGCTCGCTGACCACCAGGGAAACCAGCCGTTCTGCGGTCTCCAGCGGCAATCCGGGACGGGCGGCAACCGCGCCCATGACATTGGTGGATTCCGGAAACCGGTCGATGGCCCGGCCCAGGGCACCGGCCCTCAGGTCCGCGCCCGTATTGCGGACAAGGGTTCCGACCGCCTGCTCCGACCCGACGGAGACGATACGCTCCGACACGACGGCACTGACCGTCTCGCGACTGGCGACGGCCACCTGATAGTCTTCCCCGCGCTCCAGTTGCTCCAGCAGCAGGGTGTCGTCCATCAGAGACGACAGTCGCACGATGGGCAAGGCAACCGCATCGACGTCCGCGATCAGGCGTTCGATCATCGGTCGGGGCAGCATGGGTGACTCGGCGATGTGTTCAGCCAGGGACTGGCGCACCGACGCGACCGAGTCCGCGATCAGCTGATCGACCAGTTCCAATGCCACGCGCAGTTCCTTCGGCGAAAGCCCGGAACTGTTCATCAGCCGGCCAACCTGCGCGGCGACGGTGGTCTTGTTGTCGGCAGAAAGGGCGCCAATGAGGCGCTGAACTTCCGTGACGTCTATCTGAGCGGTCATTGCTTCACTCCCAACCAGCCATCACGATAGGCGGGGAGGCTTAATGTCGGATTAATGTGACGGGCGGCGGCGCAGCCTGATATATGCTGGCGATCCGAGATCAGGAGCGCGGCGTGCCGGACAACATCGAGGAACTGAGGGCGGCATTGCTGCAACGGCGGGACAGTCTTGTGGGGCTGAGTGCGCTGTCGGCGGGCTCCCGTGATGCGGTCGAACTCGACCAGTCGCGGGTGGGTCGGCTTTCGCGCATGGACGCGCTGCAGCAGCAGGAAATGGCCAAGGCGTCGGAAAGCCAGCGGACCCGGCAGGTCGCCCGCATCGATGCTGCACTTGCCCGCATCGCGAGCGGGGAATTCGGATATTGTCTCGACTGCGGGGAGGAGATCGCGGCGAAGCGCCTGGCCGTCGATCCCGCAACCCCTCTTTGCATCGACTGCGCCACGGGTCGGTGAATCATGGATGATCACGTCAAGGGCCTGCTGATCACGGCGGGCGGTGTTCTGGCGATCACGCCGGATGCCCTGCTGATCAAGATGTCCGGCATGGCCGCGCCGTCGCTGTTCTTCTGGCGGGGAATGCTTGTGGCACTGATGATGACGCTGCCCTTCGTCTTCATCTGGCGCGGAAAGTTCATCGCCAACTGGCGTGCCATCGGCTGGCCCGGTATCGGCGTCGCCCTCTGCTACGCGATCAGCACCGCCTGCTTCGTGGCCGCCAACACCATGACAGTTGCTGCCAACGTCCTCGTCATCGTGGCCACGGCCCCGCTGTTCTCCTCCATCTTCTCCACCCTGCTGCTGCGGGAACCGACACCGCCACGCACCTGGATCGCCTCCATCATCGCCCTGGCCGGTGTCGCCCTGGTGGGCGCGGACGAGATCAGCCGCGACGCCGGGCTGGGGGAACTGCTGGCGCTGGGCTGCGCCGCCTTCGTTTCCCTGTCCTTCGTCATCATCCGCAAGGCGAAGGCGGTCAGCATGATCCCCGGGACCGCACTTGGCGCCCTGATCATGGGAACAGTCGGCTGCTTCTGGTTCGACGTGCCCGCCGGCGAGACCGAATGGATCGCCGTGCTGGCCAGCGGTCTCTTCTTCATTCCGCTGGCCTACCTCGGCCTGACCGTCGGCCCCCGCTACATCTCCGCGCCGGAGGTGGGCCTGTTCCTGCTGCTGGAGACGGTGGTCGGCCCGATCTGGGTCTGGCTGGTGCTTGCCGAAACCCCCAACCAGTGGGGACTGATCGGCGGCGCACTGATCCTCAGCGCGTTGTTGGGCAATACCATCCTCGGCCTGCGCAACCGTTCCCGGCGCACTGCCTGAGGCTTCGGTCGGTCAGCCGTCAACCGCCTCCGCCATGTGGCGGCGCATGTTGTTGATCATGTCGACCTTGGTGATCAGTCCGAAGAACGTGGTGTCACTGGCCACGATCGCCACCTTGTCCGCCCGCAGTATCGGCATCAACTGCTCCAGCGGCGCATCAGGTGCGATGGTTTCGAGCCGGGTGACCATGAATTCGGAGACCGGACTCCGGAAATTCTCCTCGTGACCGTGCACGGCCAGCAGCAGGTCACTCTCGTCGATGATGCCGACGATGCCGCCGTCGGACAGCACCGGCAACTGCGAGACATCGAACATGCGCAGTCGTGAATAGGTCGTCAGCAAGGTGTCGTCCGGGGAGACGCTGACCACATCGCCCTCGTCCGCGCGCCGGATGATCAGATCGCGCAGGTCGCCGTGCTCCTCCCGTTTCACAAGGCCCTGATCGACAAGCCAGGCCCTGTTGTAGGCCTTGCTGAGATACTTGTTGCCGGTGTCGCAGACCAGGGTCACAACCCGCTTCGGCTCCGTCTGTTCCCGGCAGTAGCGCAGGGCGGCGGCGAGCAGCGTGCCGGTGGAGGAACCGCCCAGGATTCCCTCCTTCGACAACAGCAACTGTATCGCCGCGAACGCCTCGCCATCCGAGACCGTGATGCCACGGCTGATGACACTCAGATCGCAGTTGGGGGGGATGAAGTCCTCCCCGATCCCCTCTACCAGCCAGGACCCGACCTCATTGGGGACATTGCCGGTATTCGCCGCCTCCGCCACGACGGAACCTTCCGGGTCGGCAACGACCATCTCCGTCTTCGGCGAGTTTGCCCGCATGAAGCGACCGATGCCGGTGATCGTGCCGCCGGAGCCGACACCGCAGAACACGGCATCCACGTCACCGTCCATCTGCGCCAGGATCTCCGGACCGGTCCCGGTCTCGTGCGCCTCCGGATTTGCGGGATTGGAGAATTGATCGACCCAGAATGCCCCCGGAATCTCCCGCTGCAGCCGCTCCGCTATGTCCTGATAGTACTCCGGGTGGCCCTTGCCGACGTCGGAACGGGTCAGCCGCACCTCGACCCCAAGTGCCTTCAGGTGCTGGATCTTGTCCAGGCTCATCTTGTCCGGGATGACCAGGATCAGACGATAGCCCTTCAGCGCGGCGACAAGTGCGAGACCCAGGCCGGTATTGCCCGCAGTCGCCTCGATCAGTGTGCCGCCCGGTTTCAGCCGCCCGTCCCGTTCAGCCGCCTCGATCATCGACAGGCCGATGCGGTCCTTGATCGATCCGCCGGGATTCTGGCTCTCCAGCTTGGCGAACAGCCGACAGGGCCCGGTATCCAGATTGGTCAGTTCGACCATCGGCGTGTTGCCGATCAATTGCAGTACGGACGTGGGTACAGGCATCACGTTCTCCCCCGGAAATTCAGCGCAGCATAGCGCTCTCAGGATGCCTGCGCGAGGATGTCCGCGAACAGGGCCGGATCGACATTGCCGCCGGAGGCCACCACGACCACCGTCCGACCCGCGACCGGCAGCCGACCGGACAGCACCGCCGCAAGGGCAACACAGCCGCCGGGTTCGACGACGATCTTCAGTTCGGCGAAGGCATCGGCCATCGCCTTCCGCACCTCCCGGTCGCTGACAGTCAGCCCACCTGCGAGTGTCTGCCTGTTGACGGGAAACGTCAGTTCGCCCGGCTCCGGCGTCATGATCGCGTCACAGATGCTGACAGGCGTGGCCGTGTTGGCGACAGGGGTTCCCGATTGCAGGGAGCGCGCCGTGTCATCGTATCCATCCGGCTCCACCGCGTAGAGCTGCAGGTCGGGAAAGGCCGCCTTCATCGCGGTGGAGAATCCGGCCATCAGGCCGCCCCCGCCTGTCGGCGCGAGCGCCAGATCCGGCACGGCGTCCAGTGCCGCACACTGGCGGGCACATTCCAGGCCGGAAGTGCCCTGCCCGGCCATGATCAGCGGATCGTCATAGGGCTTCACCAGCGTCAGCCCCTGTTCCGCCGCGATCTGTCTGCCGATCGCCTCCCGGCTTTCGCCATGCCGGTCATAGAGCACGATGGTGGCACCGTACTCGGCCGTGTTGCGCTGCTTCATGGCCGGGGCATCGCGCGGCATGATGATCGTCGCCGGAACACCGAACATCTGCGCAGCGCGGGCGACGCCCTGGGCGTGATTGCCGGATGAATAGGCGAGAATACCGCGGGCGCGGGTCTCCGGATCCATGGCGGCCAGCCGGTTGTAGGCACCGCGGAACTTGAAGGACCCGGTATGCTGCAGGCATTCCGCCTTGACCAGCAACCGCCCGCCGATCCGGTCATTCAGGCGCGCCGATTCCAGCAGGGGCGTACAGCGAACGACACCATGGAGGCGCGCCTCCGCCGCCTGTATGTCGGACAGCGAGAATTCGGTAACGGGTTCAGTGGTGACCGGTATCATCGCAGCGCTCCAGAAACGCGAGAATTCGGGGCAGGCAGGCAGGTTCTGTCATGGAAGGCGCATGACCGCGATTGTCCAGCGTGACCAGCTCCATATCGGGTTTCTCCCGCTGCATGCGCGCGACGGTCTCGGCCTTCAGCACATCCGAGAGCGCCCCGTGAACCAGAAGTGCCGGCAAATGCGCCAGCCCCCGGAACAGCGCCCACAGGTCCGGCAGGGCGCCTGACTTCGCCTGCTCGGCCAGGGCATCGCGCAGCTTCAGGTCATAATCCAGCTTCCAGTTGTTCGCGACGGCGTCACGGGTGTAGGTCCCCGCCGCATTGGTCAGCCAGTCCTCCGCAGTCCAGTCGGGAAAAGCGGCGCCATAGGTTTCCCGCATGGCTTCCGCCGCCTTCTCCAGCGTGGCGTGGCGCTGATCGACACCCACGTAGTCGAGGATCCTTGTCTGCCCGTCCGCCGAGATGTCCGGCCCCACATCATTGATCACCAGTCCGGCCAGTGCTGCAGGGATGGCCACTGTAAGCGCCATCGCCAGCAATCCGCCGAGCGAGGTGCCGATGACGATCACCCTGTGAATGTCCTCCACCGCCAGCAGGTGCATCACATCACTGATGTAATTCCCCGGCGCGTAGGTGCGGTAGTCGGCATGGGCGGACTGCCCCCGACCGCGATAGTCGGGACAGAGCACCAGACGGTCCTTTCCCAGCCGCGTTGCCAGCTTGTCGAAGTCCCTGGAGTTCCGTGTCAGCCCCGCAAGGCACAGCACTGGCGTCCCGGCGCGCGCGCGGTCACCATATCGGCGGTAGTGAATGCGGGTCCCGTCCTGGGCCGAGAAGTGATGCGTGCTGAAATCCGACACTCAGGCTGCTCCTACTATGCGCGCGAGACCGGTCAGATCGGTGATCTGGATGTCCGGCCGCGCCGGTATCCGTTCCTCCGCCTGTCCGAAACGATTGACCCAGACGACATTGAATCCGAATGCCTTCGCGGCATGGGCGTCCCAGGCATTCGATGACTGGAAGCTCATCTCCGACCGTTTCAGCCCGAAGGCTTCCTCCGGCAACGCATAGACCGAGGGGTGGGGCTTGAACACGCCCACCGCCTCCACCGTCAGCACCGCGTCCAGCAGATCACCGATTCCGGCGTTGGAGACAGCCGCATCCAGCATGTCCGGGGACCCGTTCGACAGGATG
>CAXBNO010000070.1:0-10067 GCA_963976775.1 uncultured Kordiimonadales bacterium | reverse complement strand
CCGCTGCTGGATGCCAGTTTCAGTGGTCAGCGCAAGCCCCTGACCGACCGCCAGATCATCTCGACGGTATTGCGTCACCCGCTCATGACCCACAAGGTTGTTGCCGGGATTCACTGGGAGGCGGCGCGGTTGTGGCTGAAAGGCATTCCCTTCCTTGGGCGCCCCGCCAGTTCGTGGCGTGCCTGAGACGTGAAGAGACACCACGGCATCGACCGGACAGCACCATGTTCAGGGGGGTCCCATGAGCACGATTGACACCGTTGGGGATCGCAAGCGCCAGGACACGGTAGAGGCGATGCTGGGGGAGTTTACGGCCCATCGGCGCGGCGGTTATCTGCGCCGCCGAGGCGGCGCTGTTCTCTGGTCGCGCGTGCTGCAACGGGTCGCCGGGTGCATCGGCAGCGGCCAGATCATCTTTCACCGTCCCGATGGCCGAACGCTCACTGCAGGGCGGCGCGCATCGGACGGGGAACCGTTGGCAGAGGTCGTGCTGCACCGCTGGCGCGCCCTGCGCAGGCTGGTCACCGGCGGAGAGCTCGGCTTCGCGGAGGCCTATCTGGACGGCGACTGGTCGACGCCCGACCTCGCGGCCTTCCTGCAGGTCGTGCAGATGAACCGCCAGGCACTGATGCGCCAGTCACGCGGGCTGACCACCCGGCGCTGGCTGGACCTGCTGTTCCATCGCCGCCACGCCAACTCCCGCAGTGGCAGCCGCCGCAACATCGCCTACCACTACGATCTCGGAAATGCCTTCTACGCGCCCTGGCTGGACGAGAGCATGACCTATTCGTCGGCCCTGTTCACGGCGGCGGATGGAGAGGAGAGCCTTGCCGAAGCGCAGGCGCGGAAGTACCGCACGATCCTCGACATGGCCAATGTCGGCACAGGTGACCGGGTACTGGAGATCGGCTGCGGCTGGGGCGGTCTGGCGGAAGTCGCGGCGCGCGAACGCGGCCGCATCGCGGCGGAAGGGCTGGCGGACCGGGCCCGCTTCAGCCTGACCGACTATCGCGACACCTCCGGCACCTGGGACCGCATCGTCTCCATCGAGATGTTCGAAGCTGTGGGGGAAGAGAACTGGCCAGCCTATTTCCGCACCGTGCATGACCGTCTGCGACCGGGCGGGGAGGCGGTGATCCAGGTCATCACCATCGACGACGATGCCTTCCCCGCCTACCGCAAGCGCGCCGATTTCATTCAGCGCTACATCTTTCCCGGCGGCATGCTGCCGTCGCCTTCCGCCTTCCGCCGTGCTGCGAAGGACGCCGGACTGGTGCTGGCCGGGGAGCAGTTCTTCGGTCGCAGCTATGAGCGCACGCTGCGTCTCTGGCAGCAGTCATTCGAACGCGCCTGGCCGGAGATCAGCCGTCTCGACGGCTTCGACGAGCGCTTCCGCCGCATGTGGCGCTTCTACCTGCTGTTCTGCGCCGAGGGCTTCCGCGATGGCCTCATCAATGTCGCCCTGTTCCACCTGAAGCGCGCCTGATTCTGGCAGTCCGTTTTTGCGGCCCCGGAGTCGGCAACCGGGCTCGCGGATCAAGTCCGCGAGCGACGTGGTGGCGTGAAGGTGCCGATGCAGCTTCGGCACCACCCCACTCACGCCTTGCCCGGGCTCGACCCGGATATCCAGAAGTGTCGCGCCGGCTTCGGAGACCGTGAACTTCCCGAAATACCCGGCATGCCGAATGTCCGGGGGACAGGGGCGCGGCGGTCGGGATAGGTTGCGCGAATGGAGCCTGTCGCCGAACCCTTGCCCACCCGCTTGCACGCCCCCCGGTTTCACCGGGGCTGGGCGGTGACGGCGGGGTGTTTCCTGATCGCGATCTTTGCCTGGGGCACGGTCTTCTACGGTCACGGGTTCTACATCTCGTCGCTGACGCGGCTGCATGGCTGGTCCACCAGCGCGGTCTCCGGTGCGGTGACCCTGTTCTGGGTGGTCGGCATTCCGATGACGGTGATCACCGGCGGCATCATCGACCGTTTCGGCCCGCGCGCGGCCATGGCTGCCGGTGGGACGCTGGTCGGCATCAGTGTGCTGCTGCTGGGGCAGGCGAGCGAACTCTGGCACATCTATGCCGCCTTCGTGGTCATGGCGCTGGGCTATCCGGCGGTGGGTGCGGTGGGGATCAGCGCCACGCTGGGGCCATGGTTCGACCGCAACCTCGGCATGGCCATGAGCTTCGCCCTGACCGGTGCCAGCGTCGGTGCCATGGGCATGGTACCGGTCGTGACCCGGATCGCCGTGGCGGAAGGGTTCACGTTCGCGGCCACGGCGGCGGGGCTGTCCATCATCATTGTCACCCTGCCGGTGGCGGCGTTGGTCATCGCCCGGCCCCCCGGTGCGGCAGAAACAGCGGCAAGCGCCACGCCTGCGCTACGGCACCTCGGGACGACCGCGCGCATTCCCGCATTCTGGGTCATCGTGCTGGCCTGCGGTCTCAGTCTTGCCGCGCAGGTAGGATTCCTGTCGCATCAGATCCCGGTGCTGGAGGAACGGCTGACCCGAACGGCGGCGGCGGACGCGGTGGCGGTGACGGCGGCAGCAGGGATCATCGGTCGTTTCGGCCTCGGGTTCTTCGCGGCGCGTTTCGACCTGCGATGGATCGCCGCCGTGTCCTATGGCGTTCAGGCGCTGGGGCTGGTGGCGATCGCCGAGGCACCGCCCGGTCTGGCCCTCTATGCCGCCTGCGCGCTGTCGGGCTTCGTTGTCGGCTGTCTGGTCATCCTGCCGCCCCTGCTGGCGCGGCGCTGGTTCGGGACCGCTGGCTACGGCAAGACCTACGGGCTGCTGGCGCTGTTCCTCTACCTGTTCCAGGCGACGGGACCGGGGATGAGTGGCGTGATACGTGATGCCGCCGGGTCCTACGGACCGGCGCTCTGGACCCACGCAGGGCTGCTGATCCTGGCGATCTTCGTGATCAGCCGTCTCTCGGCGCCGCCGCCCGCGTGAGCCGGTCGTTGATGGCCAGTCCAAGGCCATGGTTCGGGATCGGCATCACGGCGATGCGCCCGGCTTCGCCCCTGTCGATGCCGTGCAGCACCTGAAACAGGTTCGCCGCCGCCTCCGCCAGATCGCCCGAGCGGCTGAGATTGGGACCGTGCGGGGCGTCGGGGCCGAAACCCAGCAGCGTTTCACCAGGCTGTGCAGCCCTGGCGTTCAGACGCAGCATGCTTGCGGGAGCGTAGTGGCTGGCCAGCATGCCGGGACTGGCCGGAGCGTGCGGGTCGCCTGAGGGACGGCTGAGGGGACCGGTCACCGCCTCGATCTCCTCCACGGCCAGACCACCGGGGCGCAGCAGCACGGCCTGACCGTCGAAGATGCCGATCACGGTTGACTCGACGCCGACCGGGCAGGGGCCGCCGTCCAGCACCATGGCCACCCGACTGCCGAGGCCGCTGATGACATGCGCGGCGGTGGTCGGACTGAGGCGGCCTGAGGGGTTGGCGGATGGCGCGGCGACCGGGCGCCCGACCGCCCGCAGCAGGGCCTGTGCGATCTTGCCTGCGGGCACGCGCACGGCCAGCGTGTCCAGTCCGGCGGAGCAGATCTCCGCCACCGGGCAAGTGTCGCGCCGGGGCAGGACGAGGGTCAGCGCACCGGGCCAGAAGCGCGTCGCCAGCCGTTCCGCCAGATCGTCGAAGATCACCAGCTCCTGTGCGGCAGCCAGATCCGGCACATGGGCGATCAGCGGGTTGAAGCTCGGGCGGTTCTTGGCGGCGAAGATTCCGGCCACAGCGGTGCCGTTGGTGGCGTCCGCGCCCAGGCCGTAGACCGTCTCCGTCGGGAAGGCCACCAGGCGACCGGCGCGCAGCAGCGCCGCCGCGCGGGTGATCTCTTCCCTGTCGATCCCTGGCTGTTCCGGGGTGGTGTCCGGCATGGATGCTTACCTTTGTCGCACTGCGCATCCCTTGAACGCGGGCGGCGTATAGGTCAAGTGCTACGGCAATTGCCGGGGTATCTGCATTCCCCGTACACTCCGCCACAAGAGATGTGAAACAAGAGATATCCCGAACGGATACCACAAGGGAGTCGACCCCATGTCCGATTATGCCGCCCCTGTGCGCGACATGCGCTTTGTCCTCAATCATGTGCTGGACCTGGAGGATATCTCCCGGCTGCCCGGCTACGAGCATGCCGAGCCGGATCTGGTGGATCAGATTCTGGAGGAGGCGGCGAAGCTGGCCAATGGTGTGCTGGGGCCGCTGAACTGGACCGGCGACCAGCAGGGTGCGCAGTACGAGAATGGCGTGGTGCGCACACCGGAGGGGTTTGCCAATGCCTATCGCCAGTTCTGCGACGGCGGCTGGAACGGTGTGCCCTTCGACATGGAGCGTGGCGGCGGCGGCCTGCCCTGGGCGGTGACCATCGCGCTGACGGAGATGTGGAACGCGGCCAACCTGGCCTTCTCCCTCTGTCCGCTGCTGACCCAGGGCGCAATTGACGCACTGGAGGCACATGGCTCCGACGAACTGAAGGACAGGTATCTCGACCGCATGATTTCGGGTGAATGGACGGCGACCATGAACCTGACGGAGCCGCAGGCAGGTTCCGATGTCGGTGCCCTGCGCACCAGGGCGGAGCCGCGCGGTGACGGCACCTGGCTGATCAAGGGGCAGAAGATCTTCATCACTTTCGGTGAGCACGACATGGCCGACAACATCATTCACCTGGTGCTGGCCCGTACGCCGGACGCGCCCGCAGGCACCCGTGGTATCAGCCTGTTCGTGGTGCCGAAGTTCCTGGTCAATGATGATGGCAGCCTGGGGGAGCGCAATGACCTGCGCTGCGCCTCCATCGAGGAGAAGATCGGCATCCACGGCAGCCCCACCTGCGTCATGTCCTACGGCGACAATGACGGCTGTGTCGGCTGGATGCTGGGCGAGGAAATGAAGGGCATGCGGTCGATGTTCACGATGATGAACAATGCGCGCCTGTCCGTCGGTACCCAGGGTGTTGCCGTGGCTGACCGCGCTTATCAGCGCGCTGTCGCCTTCGCCCGCGACCGGGTACAGGGCAAGGCCATTCCCGACGCCGCCGCCGGCGGCTCCGGCAGCATCATCGATCATGCCGATGTACGGCGGATGCTGATGACCATGAAGGCCTATACGGAGGCGTCGCGCGCCATCTGCCTCTACAATGCCGCCTGCCTGGACTATGGCCGCCGTCATCCGGATGCGGATACGGCCCGTCGCCGCGCTGGTCTGGCGGAACTGCTGACGCCGATCTCCAAGGGCTTCGGCACCGACATCGGCGTCGAGATGTCCTCCGTCGGCGTCCAGATCCATGGCGGCATGGGCTTCGTCGAGGAGACCGGCGCAGGGCAGCACTATCGCGACAGCCGCATCCTGCCGATCTACGAGGGTACGAACGGCATTCAGGCCATGGATCTGGTGATGCGCAAGCTGACCCTGAATGGCGGCGAACCGATCCGTGACCTGCTGGCGGAGGTGGGGGAGACCATCGCCGCCTGCGGCAAGAGCGACGACGAACGGGTGCAGGCGATCGCGGAGCCGCTGGAGGCTGCACGGGCCGCAGCCGAGGAAACCGCCACATGGCTGGTGGAGCGCATGGGCAGCGCTGCCAATGACGCCGCAGCCGGTGCGGCACCGTTCCTGCGTCTCATGGGCCTGCTTGCCGGTGGTGACCTGCTTGCGCGCGCGGCCGTTGCGGCGGCGCGTCAGGTCGCGGCGGGGGAAGGGGACACGCCGTTCCTCACCGCCAAGGTCGGGACCGCGCATTTCTTCGCCACCCAGTTGATGCCGCAGGCCGGATCGCTGGGGCTGGCGGCGCGCCAGGGCTCAGCCGCTCTCTACGCCATACCCGACGACGCGCTCGTCGCCTGATTTCGACCTGGCCGGGCCGCTGTGGTTACAGCAGCCCGGCCGAGCGGAAACTGATCTCCTGACCCTTGCCGATCACCAGATGGTCATGCAGCGTCACACCGACGGCCTTGGCCGCATCGCGCACCAGTTTCGTCATCTCGATGTCCGCATGTGACGGCATCGGGTCGCCGGACGGGTGATTGTGCACCATGATCAGGGCGGACGCTTCAAGCTGCAGCGCGCGCTTCACGACCTCGCGTGGATAGACCGGGGTATGATCCACCGTGCCCTTCTGCTGCAGTTCGTCGGCGATCAGCTTGTTCTTGCGGTCCAGGAAAAGCACCCGGAACTGCTCGGTCTTGCGGTAGGCCATGTCGGCCTTGCAATAGTCGACCAGCGTCTCCCATGATGACAGTACCGTGGCACCGCTCATCGCCCTGGTGCGGGTCAGGCGGATGGCGGCGGCCTCGACCGACTTCAGCGCTGCAACACCGGTCTCGCCCAGTCCCTTGATCTCCTGCAGCCTTTCCGGGGCGGCGCTGATGACATGGGCGAAGTCACCGAAAGCTTCCAGCAGGGCCTTAGCCAGGGGCTTCGTGTCGCCGCGCGGATTGCCGGCCCAGAGGATCATCTCCAGCAGTTCATAGTCTTCCAGGCTCTCGCCGCCGGTTCTGGTCAGCCGCTGGCGCAGACGGGCGCGATGGCCATGGTAATGCGGTTTCGCATCTGCCCCGGGGCGCTTCGCTTTCCCGTCATCGCTGGCTTCGGTCACGGTGCGGCTTCCCTCAGTACGGGGGCTTGTGCATGCCCTTCGGCGATTCCGTGAAGATCTCGACGCCGGTTTCCGTCACGCCGATGGAATGCTCGAACTGTGCCGACAGGGAACGGTCGCGGGTCACGGCGGTCCAGCCGTCCTCCAGGATCTTCACCCGCCAGTCACCCAGATTGATCATGGGCTCGATGGTGAAGAACATGCCCGGACGCAATTCCTGACCGGAGCCGTAGTCGCCATAGTGCAGGATGTTCGGGGCGTCATGGAACACCTGTCCCAGACCATGACCGCAGAAGTCGCGCACCACGGCGCAACGCTCGCTCTCGGCATATTCCTGGATGGCCGCGCCGATGTCGCCGACGCAGGCCCCCGGTTTCACCATGCGGATGCCGCGCATCATCGATTCGTAGGTGATGTCTACCAGACGCTTGGCCTTCAGCTTGACCTTGCCGGCATAGAACATGCGGCTGGTATCGCCGTGCCAGCCATCGACGATGACCGTGACGTCGATATTGACGATATCGCCGTCCTTCAGCACCCGCTCTCCCGGAATGCCGTGACAGACGACATGGTTGATGGAGGTGCAGATCGACTTCGGGAAGCCGCGATAGTTCAGCGGTGCGGGGATCGCGCCATTGTCGGTGATGTATTCGTGACAGATGCGGTCCAGTTCCCCGGTCGTCACGCCCGGCTTCACGTGCGGTGCGATCAGGTCCAGCGTCTCGGCGGCCAGCCGACCCGCCTTGCGCATGCCCTCGAACGCCTCCGGTCCGTGCAGCTTGATCTGTCCGGTATTCTGGCTCGGCGCCTTCTCGGCTGCGACATAATCCATGGGCTGCGGCCTCCTCTGGGCGCGGGAGCGTGGCTCTCTCAATCGATATCTACGGGCAGGACAGCCTTGGGATATATGGCTTCCGGGGTAATCACGCAAGCTTGGGCAACCGCCTCGACACCCGCCTTACGGGCGTGGCGAAAGGCTTCCGCATAGGCAGGGTCGATATCCTGCGCAAGGCGAAAGGAATTACCGTCGTCGCGCATGGCCAGATAGAACATGACCGCGCGGTGACCCTGCCGGACCATGCTTGTCAGTTCATCCAGGTGCCTTGCCCCGCGACTGGTGACCGAATCCGGGAATTCCAGCACGCCGGGCCGACGCGACATGGTCACGCCCTTCACCTCCACGTAGCAGTCGGGGCGTCCCGGTGACTGCAACAGCAGGTCGATCCGGGACTTCTCCCCGTACTTCACCTCCCTGCGGATGGTTTCGTAGCCATCGAGCGACGGTTGCAGGCCGGCCTCGATCGCGTGCCGGGCCAGCAGGTTGGGGCGCATCGTGTTGACACAGACAAGCGCCGCGTCCACCTGCAGCAGCTCCAGCGTCCATTGCAGCTTTCGCTTCGGATCGTCGTGCGGGGTCAGCCAGACCGACTGTGGCGCGCCGTCGACCAGGCTGAGCATGGAGCCGGGATTTGGACAGTGCGCCGTGATCTCCCTGCCGTCATCCAGCCGCACGTCCGCCAGAAAACGCTTGTAGCGGCGCAGAAGCGTGCCCTGGACGAGGGGAGGCTCAAAAGTCACGGATTGTCTCCCCTGCGCCGGATGCTGTGGCATTGACGGAAATTCATCGCACCCGTGCAACAAGTTTCACGCTCGCGGCGCTTGACAGGGATGCGTGGCGGGCGTATCCCCCCGCTCGCACTTCGTTGCGGGGGTGTAGCTCAGTTGGTTAGAGCGCTGGCCTGTCACGCCAGAGGCCGCGCTGTTGAGTGAATATCTGCCGATCCGGATCTTTCTGGGCGTGGCCATCGGGCTCGCCAGTGTGATCGTGATCGCGTCCTTCATTGCTGCCAGGCAGAAGCCGGACAGCGAGAAGCTTTCGCCATACGAATGCGGCTTCGAGCCGTTCGGGGATTCCCGGACGCAGTTCGACGTGCGCTTCTATCTGGTGGCGATCCTGTTCATCATCTTCGATCTGGAAGTCGCGTTCCTGTTTCCCTGGGCGGTGTCGCTGGCCGAGATCGGTACCTTCGGGTTCTGGTCGATGATGGTCTTCCTCGGCATCCTCACCATCGGATTCGTCTATGAATGGAAGAAGGGAGCGCTGGAATGGGAGTGAACGAGAAACTTTCCGTCACCGCGCTGACAGCCAAGGCCGCGTCGGGCGATCAGGATGCCTTCTACGGCGACGTGGGGGAGGAACTGTCGGAAAAGGGCTACATCATCAGCAATGTCGACAAGCTGGTGAACTGGGCGCGGACAGGATCGCTGTGGCCGATGACGTTCGGTCTGGCCTGCTGCGCCGTGGAGATGATCCACGCCTACATGCCGCGCTATGATCTGGACCGTTTCGGTGTCGTGCCGCGTGCCAGCCCGCGCCAGTCCGACGTGATGATCGTCGCCGGCACCCTGACCAACAAGATGGCTCCGGCCCTGCGCAAGGTCTACGACCAGATGTCGGAGCCGCGTTACGTCATCTCCATGGGGTCGTGCGCCAATGGCGGCGGCTACTATCATTATTCCTACTCGGTCGTGCGGGGCTGTGACCGAATCGTTCCGGTCGATATCTATGTGCCCGGCTGCCCGCCGACGGCCGAGGCGCTGGTGTACGGCATTCTGCAGTTGCAGAAGAAGATCCGCCGTACCGGCACCATCATGCGCTGACGACCAACGTTTTGCAGGGGTCCGGGATCATGGACGAGAATCTGAACGAGCTGGCGGAGCAGATCAGCTCCGGTCTGGGCGAAGCGATCGTCGGTGTCACCGTCACGAACGGTGAGCTGCGGGTCAATGCGCGCGCTGATCGCATTGTTCAGGTGATGACGTATCTGCGTGACAATTCCGGTTGCCAGTTCAAGGGGCTGATGGATGTCACGGCGGTGGATTGGCCGGCCCGTTCACCGCGGTTCGATGTCGTCTACCACCTGCTGTCGATCCGGCTGAACCAGCGCGTTCGTGTCGCCGTGACGACCGACGAGGAAACACCGGTGCCGAGCGTGTCGGAGGTCTACAGCGTCGCCAACTGGTTCGAACGCGAGACCTGGGACATGTACGGCATCATGTTCTCCGGCCATCCGGACCTGCGCCGCATCCTGACCGACTACGGATTCGAGGGGCATCCGCTGCGCAAGGATTTCCCGCTGACCGGCCATGTCGAAGTGCGTTACGACGATGAGCAGAAGCGCGTGATCTACGAGCCGGTGACCCTGACACAGGAATTCCGCCGGTTCGACTTCATGAGCCCGTGGGAAGGGGCAAAGTACATCCTTCCTGGCGACGAGAAGAGCAGTGAGGCGTCCTGATCATGGCTGAGGTCGAGATCAAGAACTACATGATGAACTTCGGCCCGCAGCATCCGGCCGCGCACGGTGTGCTGCGTCTGGTGCTGGAGCTGGATGGCGAGATCGTGGAGCGGGCTGACCCGCATATCGGCCTGCTGCATCGCGGCACCGAGAAGCTGATCGAGTACAAGACC
>CAXBNO010000069.1:0-10092 GCA_963976775.1 uncultured Kordiimonadales bacterium | reverse complement strand
GGCCCGTGACCGGGTGGGTCCGGACCACCGGGTGCTCCGCCGGAGCCAGCGAAGTGCGGTCCGAACGGATCTCCTGCTTCCGACCGTCGGTGATCTGCTTGTCGTATGCCTTCTCGAAGGCTGCCCGGCCTGCCGTATTGAGCGCGGTCATGCCTTCCAGATAGCCTTTCATCCGCTCGGAGAGGGATTCATAGGCCGCGTACATGTTGGCCCACATGGTGTCGCCGCCATGCTCCGGAACCTGCCGCGCCAGCAGGATCGACCCCATCGGCGGCTCCTCCTGAAACGTCACATCGGAGTGCCAGGCATTCGCGGCGGAGCGGTTCTCCTTCGAACTCTTCAGGATCAGTACTTCGGGATGCTCTTCAAGGCTCGGCGCGTAGGGATGGACATGCAGGGTTCCGAACCGGCGCGCGAAGGCCACATGCTCCGCCGGGCTGACATGCTGGTTCCGCAGGAAGATCACCTGATGCTCCATCAGCGCATCATGCACCTCCTGGAACACCTGGTTGCCCATGGGCTCCGCCATGTTCACGCCTTCGATCTCGGCGCCCAGGGCACCCGCGATCGGCTTGATGTTGATCCGTTCGTATCCCATGACTGGTCTCCTCCCCAGGATGCCCGGTTCCTTGATGCCGCCGGTCAGGCGGCGGCGCGCCCGGTTGATCTTGTTTCTGTTTCTCTCAGTGGTGCCGAAATTCCGCCAACCCACATGTCGATAAGCGTCTCGACCGCCCGCTGAATATCGAAGGGCCTGCCCTCCGCCTCCATGCGCTTGCGGTGCGCATCGATGTCGGCCAGGGCGAAGGTGCCCGCACGCATCATGATGATGAAGCGCTGACGCAGGACACTCTCCGGAATCTCGGGCAGCAGGGTCTTCAGTATCTCGAACGAACGGCGCAGCCCGCCATCCAGCCTGTCACGCACGAAATCATCGATGTTGGTATCGGTCGACAGGAACATCTCGGTCAGGAACTTGATGTAGTTTCCGGACCAGTTCGGTGCGTCCAGCAATTCCGCCGGCGGACGTGTCACCGCCTCGGCGACACAACGCACGTCGTTCAGCCGACCTTCCCGCTCCATTTCGTCAAGCAGCTTCATCCGGTTGATGTCGATCACCCGCATCCGTTTCTCGAAGATCGCCTCGATCAGTCCGTCGCGGGAACCGAAATGGTAATGCAGCGCCGACGCATTCTTCTGCCCGGCCTTCCGCGTGATCTCGCGCAGCGAGACGCCGTTGATGCCGCGTTCGCCCATCAGTCTCTCAGCGGTCAGAAGCAGGCGCTCACGGGTATCCACGTCGCTGTTCCCAAGGCTTGTTGCAAGGCTGCCCTACGGCAGGCGTTGGAAAACTAATACACCTGCATTATCGTTGCAAGCACAGATAGGGCGGCATCTGATCGAAAGGCCGCGAACTGGCCGCGGCTCATCGTCTGACCAGTATCCATCAGCACCGGAATTGAACCGGAACCCGTCGGGGAGGACACATTGCACTTCGAACACAGCACCAGAACCACCGAGATCGCGACCCAGGTCGAGGAGATATTCCAGCATGACATCCTGCAGGCAAACCGCGAATTCCTGGCCGCGACGGAGCGGGACCACGATCTGACGCCACCGCTGCTGGCCGACCTGAAGCGGAAGGCCTTCGGGCTGGGTCTCTGGAACATGGCCCTGCCTCAACTGGCGGAGAACGAGCCAGGGACGCGCCTGAGCAATCTGGAATTCGCCGCTGTGGCGGAGATCCTGGGCCGGGTCGGCTGGGCATCGGAGGTCTTCAACTGCCATGCCCCCGACACGCCGAACATGGAAATCCTGCAGATGTTTGGAACCCCCGAACAGAAGGAGAAATGGCTGGCCCCGCTGCTGCTCGGCGAGACCAGATCATCCTTCGCCATGACGGAACCGGACGTGGCTTCGTCCGATGCCAACAACATCGCGACGCGGATGGAGCGACGCGGGAACAGTTATGTCATCAACGGTCGCAAGTGGTTCGCCACAGGAGCAGGCAACCCGGATTGCAAGCTGCTGATCGTCGTCGGCGTCACGAACCCGGAGGCCCCGAGAGGCCGTCAGCACTCGATGCTGCTCGTGCCGAAGGACACGCCGGGCGTGAAGGTCGTGCGCAATCTCTCCGTGCTGAACCACGTGGATCATCGCACCCCCCATACCGAACTGCTGTTCGAGGATGTGGAGGTGCCGGTCGCGAACCTGCTGGGCGAAGAGGGTGCGGGCTTCCTGATCGGTCAGGCGCGGCTCGGCCCGGCGCGGGTGCACCACTGCATGCGTGCCATTGGCCGTTGCGAGGTGCTCATCCGGCTGATGGTGGAACGCGCCTCCCGCCGCAGCACCTTCGGCAAGACCATCCGCGAGTACAGCTCCGTGCAGGCGGCCATCGCGGAATCCCGCCTGGCGCTGGAACAGGCCCGGCTGCTGGTACAGCGCACCGCCTGGCGGCTGGACCGGGAGGGCAACAAGGCGGCCCGCAAGGACGTATCCCTGATCAAGGTCGCCGTCGCCCGCGCCTATCACGACATCTGCAACCACGGCATCCAGATATTCGGCGCCATGGGCGTCACGGAGGATGCGCCCTTCGCCGACGCGCTCGCCATCGCCAGGGCGTTCCGCATCTATGACGGCCCCGATGAGGTTCACCTGCAGACGATCTTCCGTCTGGAGGAGAAGGAAGGCGAAGGCCAGGATCTGATGAGCGTATATACGGGCCGCTACTGAGCCGCAAAGTGACGGGCAGCAGGGGCGGCACGGGAATGCGCCGCCCCCACCCCTGCCCCTGCCTCAGTAGGTCAGTTCGATCCAGGCGACGTGGCCATCCACGGGCCAGGCCTTGGCAGCTATGGTCTCATCGACATCCCCGTCGGCGAAGCGACCGACAACCGTCTGGCCGGAGGCATCCGGGAACGTGATCCAGACCTTCCAGCCGTTCGGCACCTCGTGATCGTTCAGGCCACTGGCCCGCTCCCCATTGAAGCTCACCGTGTCATCGGCACCGAAGTAGCCGCGCGGACGCATCATCTGAAGTGCACCTGTCGCTCCTTCCGCTTCCTTGGCCTGCGGATAGAGGCGTAGATTCACCAGATCGGATGAGCGCGGGAAGGCCGAGCGATAGATATGGTGGGCAGGATAGCCATCCGCCTCGATCAGAAATTCATAGGGCTGGTCGTTCTTCGCCTCGAACGGTCCCCACCTGCCATCTGCGCCAATGGTCCGGACATGCACCGGTTCACCCAGGCGGGCGCCGGTCTGGGCATCGGTCTCGAAGACACTCACCTTCGCACCGACCAGCGCCAGGTTTGTCGGGCGGTCCGCAGCCCAGCCGGAGACTTCCCCGTTCAGGACCGGCTTTTCCTCCGGCTTGACCGCGGCGGAAAACGTCGGGTGGCCGGCAACCACCTTGAACATCTCGTGGAAGGCCCGGGTCGAATAGGCCGTCTCCCGGTGGTCGACGCCGTCCAGCACGATATTGGTCGCACCACGCAGTTCGGCATTCTCGTACGTCGCGCCGGTCGGCTGACCCGGACGCCCGATGAAGTCACCCATCGGCTGCGCATAGAGGTCGAACCTGTCGGAGCGGATGGTCACCGTCGGCAGGCCCGGAACCACTTCACTGACGGCGTTCAGACCGGAGAGGAACGTGCCCGCGCCATTGTATTCGGAACCCATGACCGCGCCCGGTGCCACGAACACGCCGTGATGCACGCAGCCAGTCAGGATCAGCGCCGCCGCATTGGCCGCGCCACCCGCATTCTGCACATAGTTCCGGATGGTCTGGCAGCCGCGCGAGTTGCCCACCATGACGACCTTGTCGGCCCCGGTCTCCAGCTTCACCCGCGCCACGAAACCGGCGAGCTGCGCGGCCACGTCGGTGGTCGATGACCGGTTCTCCTGCGCCACGGTGTCGTCGGAGCGTGCAGCCGGATGGTCCAGATCAACGGCAAACATCCGGTCGCGCGGATAGCCATTGGACTCGAAACGCCATTTCTGCACGATCCAGGTCGAGGCGCTGTCACTGTCGCCGTGCACGAAGACGATCGGCAGCGGGTCGGAGGCCAGCGCAGTCCCGGATACGGATACCGCCATCAATCCCGCGACAGCCGTTGTCGCCAGGCATTTCATCATCCCTGTCAGTCGTGTTCTGGTTGTCATTGTTTTCCCCTTTTTCCAGAGCGCGGCAGCATGACCTGTTTCAGTGGTATCGTTAACCCAGCATTCTTCAACTCCGCGACAGTTCTGGCGGTGTCCCGGATGCGCCTGGGGCTGCGACCCCGGAATGCTTGACCGTCCCTGTCGCTCGCGTATGTTCCGCGCCAATTTCGCGGGCGCCTTGATGGCTGCCTGTCTTATGTCTCATGGGAGGATGAAACGATGCTCGGGCTGATGCAGGAAAAGCAGCTTCTGATCCACACGCTGATCGACTATGCCGCCACCTATCACGGGCGGACGGAAATCGTGACCCGCACCGTCGAAGGCCCGATCCATCGCTACACCTATGCGGATGCCCACAAGCGCTCGAAACAGCTTGCCAACGCCCTCACCCGGCTGGGCGTGAAGCTGGGTGACCGAATCGGAACCCTGGCCTGGAACACCTACCGCCACCTGGAATGCTACTACGGCGTCTCCGGCCTCGGTGCGGTGCTGCACACGATCAACCCGCGCCTGTTCCCGGAGCAGGTCATCTACATCGCGAACCATGCCGAGGATCAGTTCATCTTTGTCGACCTGACCTTCGTGCCGCTGCTGGAGAAGGTGCAGTCCGAACTGCAGGGCGTGAAGGGTTTCGTCATCATGACGGACCGCGATCACATGCCCCAAACGACGCTGGAGAACGTGCACTGCTACGAGGATCTGCTGGCTGCGGAGACCACCGAGTTCGAATGGCCGGAGTTCGACGAGAAGACGGCTTCCAGCCTCTGCTACACCTCCGGCACCACCGGCAATCCCAAAGGCGTACTGTACCAGCACCGCTCCACCGTGCTGCACAGCTTCGCCGCCTGCATGGGTGACTGCCTGGGCCTGTCGTCACGCGACACCGTCCTGCCGGTCGTGCCGATGTTCCACGCCAATGCCTGGGGCCTGGCCTACGCCGCGCCCATGTGCGGTGCCAAGCTGGTGCTGCCTGGCAAGGACCTGGACGGCAAGTCGGTCTATGACCTGATGGCCGACGAGAAGGTCACCATGTCGGCGGGCGTACCGACAGTCTGGCTGATGCTGCTGAACTACATGGAGGAGCATGGCCTGGGTCTGCCCGACATGAACCGCACGGTCATCGGCGGTTCCGCCGCCCCGGCCTCCATGATCCGCACCTTCGAGACGAAATACGATGTCACGGTGATCCATGCCTGGGGCATGACGGAGATGAGCCCGCTGGGCACCACCGGTGTCATGACCAGGGCCATCGAGCAACTGCCGTTCGAGGAACAGTTGCCCTACAAGGCCAAGCAGGGTCGCGTGATCTATGGCGTGGAACTGAAGATCACCGACGACGAAGCCAACGAACTGCCGCGCGACGGCGTGGCCTTCGGCAACCTGCTGACCCGCGGTTACTGGATCACCAGCGGCTACTTCAAGGGCGAGGGCGGGAGCGTTCTGGACAATGGCAACTGGTTCGACACGGGCGACGTCGCGACCCTGAACGAAGACGGCTTCATGACCATCACCGACCGCGCCAAGGACGTCATCAAGTCCGGCGGTGAATGGATCAGTTCCATCGACCTGGAGAACGCCGCCATGGGCCACCCGGATGTGGCCGAGGCCGCCGTCATCGGCATCTACCATCCGAAATGGGATGAGCGCCCCCTGCTCTGCATCGTGAAGAAGGCGGGCAAGGACATATCCAAGGAAGACGTGATGGCGTTCCTGGACGGCAAGATCGCCAAGTGGTGGATGCCGGACGACGTGCAGTTCGTCGATGAGATCCCGCACACCGCCACCGGCAAGATCCAGAAGACGACCCTGAGGGAGCAGTTCAAGGACTACACCCTGCCCACGGCACAGACGGCGGCGGACAGCAATGCGCCCTTCACCCGCTGGTTCACCGGCGGTGAACTGAACACCTGCTACAACTGCCTGGACCGGCATGTGGCAGGCGGGCGGGCCGACCAGGTGGCCCTGATCCACGACAGCCCGATCACCGGTTCGGTGCAGAAGTTCACCTACAAGGAACTGCTGAACCGCGTTGCCCACTTTGCCGGTGCGCTGCAGGCGCGTGGTGTGGAAAAGGGTGATCGGGTCATCATCTACATGCCGATGATTCCGGAGGCGGCGGTGGCCATGCTGGCCTGTGCCCGCATCGGTGCCGTGCATTCGGTGGTATTCGGCGGCTTCGCCCCCAACGAACTGGCCACCCGTATCGACGACTCCACGCCAAAGCTGATCGTGACGGCCAGTTGCGGGCTGGAACCGGGTCGGGTGATCGAATACATGCCACTGGTGCATGGCGCGATCGACCTGTCGAAGCACAAGCCGGACGGCTGCATCATCTTCCCGCGCGAACAGGTTCCGGACTTCGAAGTACGTGACGGCGACATGCTCTGGGCCGACGCACTGCAGGGTGTTTCCCCTGCCGACTGCGTACCGGTACTGGCAACGGACCCGCTCTACGTTCTCTATACCTCCGGCACCACCGGCCAGCCCAAGGGCGTGATCCGCGACAATGGCGGTCATGCGGTGGCGCTGAAGTGGTCCATGAAGAACCTCTATGACGCCAACCCGGGCGAGACCTTCTGGGCCGCATCCGATGTCGGCTGGGTTGTCGGCCATTCCTACATCGTCTATGCGCCGCTGCTGCATGGTGCGACCACGATCCTGTTCGAGGGCAAGCCCGTCGGCACGCCCGATCCCGGCACCTTCTGGCGGGTCATCGCTGACCACGACGTGCGGGTGATGTTCACCGCGCCGACCGCATTCCGGGCCATCAAGCAGCAGGACCCGAACGGTGACTTCATCGGCAAGCACGACCTGTCGAAGTTCCGCATCCTGTTCCTGGCGGGTGAGCGGGCTGATTCCGACACCATCCAGTGGGCCGAGAACCAGCTCAAGGTGCCGGTGATCGATCACTGGTGGCAGACCGAGACCGGCTGGCCGATGGCCATCAACCCCATGGGGATCGAGCCGCTGCCGGTGAAGTACGGCAGCCCGACACGCGCCGTCCCCGGTTACGATATCCATGCCCTGGACGAGGGCGGGCACCCGGTTCCAGCGGGCCAGATGGGCGCGATCGCGGTGAAGCTGCCGTTGCCGCCAAGCTCCCTGCCGACGCTCTGGAACGCCGACGATCGTTTCAGGTCCGCCTATCTGGAGGCCTACCCCGGCTACTATAACACCGGCGACGCGGGCATGATCGACGCGGATGGCTACATCTACATCCTGTCGCGCACCGACGACGTCATCAATGTCGCCGGGCATCGCCTCTCCACCGGCGCGATGGAGGAAGTGCTGTCACAGCACCCGGATGTCGCCGAATGCGCCGTCTTTGGCGTCGAGGACCAGTTGAAGGGCCAGTTGCCCCTGGGTGTGATCGTGCTGAAGGCCGGTGCCGAAAAGCCGCTGGCCGACATCGAGCGTGATTGCATCGCCATGGTGCGCCAGCAGATCGGTGCCGTCGCGGCCTTCAAGCTGGTGACCGCCGTGAAACGCCTGCCCAAGACCCGTTCCGGCAAGGTGCTGCGCGCCACGATGCAGAAGATTGCCGACGGCGTCGATTTCAGGACCCCTGCCACCATCGATGACCCCGCCATCATTGACGAGGTGCGGGAATCTCTGGCGACACTCGGTTATCCCAAGGGCTGATATCTGATAGGCGATTATTCCCTCGAAGCAAGTTGAGGGCGCTGCTTACCAACATCGGCAGTGCAACTGGCTGCACGACGTAGTCCCGAGACTATGGGCTACACCCATCAACGACAGCACGGTTTTCGTCGTTCGTGGCGCTATCGGCGCCGTTTAATCACACCGTGTGGATGGCCCCGCGTGAGAATTACGGACGCAACGGCTCCGGAATTCGTGGGGTTTACATGGACGCTTTGTATTGACACCACCCCACAACCACAGTATCTGGGGGTGATGCGACACCACATCGAAGCGAAAATATCTGAGGGACGGCAGAAATGCCGTGCCTTGAAGGATCAGATCGACAGGCTCCACCGCGACCACGAGATCGCCTCGGCAGAGCTGCGGGCCTACGAAGATGTGCTGGCCCACATGCCAGCCGAGGCAGCATCTTCGCGCCGAGCGCCGAGCGGGAAGAGGGGCGGGCGTTCGAGGAGCCTGTCCGAGACTTGGCGCAAGATCATAGGCGCTGTCGGCAGCCGTTATCCAGAGACCGTTAATTCTGCGGGCCTGTACAAGATGGTCGCGGCGATTGCGCCGGATATGAAAGAGGACAGCATCCGGTCTCAGGTTGCCGCCTTGGTCAAGAAGGGTGTGATCGAGCGCGTGTCGCCTGGCGTGTTTCGAGTTTCGCCTGATCAGGAACGCGAGGCGGGTGCTGTACGACCGAACGAAGAGGACATGGCGTCAGATGTACTTGGTGCGTCGACGCCTAACGAGAATGAAGCATCTTCGGATGCTTCAGAAGCGGAAACGGCAGAGCGTGCAGGCCCTGCCGTTTCAAATCCCTTCAATCCGCCCGACGAGGCATAGAAGAAAGGTAGGTTCGTTGTGTGGCAAGCAACCCGATTGTTGTGAGCTAATTGCCGTGGTGGTCGGGGAAACCCGACTGCCCGGCAACATACTGGAATCCCTCGACTCCGTCTATCAAATTCGGTCAAGGAGAAACCTATGCCGAAGAAGCAATCCGGCGACAAGGTGTCGTCAATCGCCGCTAAGGTGTTGGCAGGAAAGAAGCCGACGCCCACCGAAACCAAGTCTCTGGCCGCCTCTGTGCTGGGCCAGGACGAAACAAAGGGCAAGCGCAAACCTAAGTAAGCGCGGGCTCTTCCAAGGGTAGCATTCGAACGACGCAACGTGCAGGTATGCGGATCACCCCGGATACCTGCACGTTGTTGTCGTTGTGGATGCTGCCGACGTTGGCAGCGACCGCTTTCGTGTCGTCGCCATCATGAATGAGCCATCCCACGGACACACACCTGACGGTGTCCAGATCTTCAAAGCCTGATAGGAAGGCCCAATTTGATGTAGGCTGGGCACTGTCTACCCACTCTATGAAGACAAGCGGACAAGGATTATCGGGGATGGATGACGGTCGATTGACATCAAAAGAGGCGCTGGAATCCGACCGCTTAGACGATTTCATCACGCAAGAGGAAGCTCGCGGCGTCGGCTCCGTTGACCGGGCCGACCTGGACGAAGCCTTAGCGCGCGTCATCAGACCCCCCCAATCAGAACGTCGATCATCGCGTTCTGCATCTGCCGGTGGTTCGACCGGAAAGTGAACTCGCTGAGATAGCTTTCGGCATGCCTGGCGCCGATGTGAATATGCGTCGAGCGAACGGACTATTTGAAAATCTGCCAGAAGGCCTCAACGTGGTTTGTGGTGTGTGTCACACCTTCACGGTAGTCGTACACGCTCCATTCCTTCGCACCGTGCTTCATAGAACGATGCTTGTACCCGTCGTCGGTCAGTAAGCCGTAGCTCATTTGCAAGTTGAGAATTTGTGCCAATCCGGGCCGGGCACACCTGGTCCGGGGGTCAGGATGTCGAACTGCATGCCGAAGGTATCGAGCATGTCGAACAGGTCCTCGATCACCGCGCGGTCGCCGTCGATGTTCAGCACGCCCGAGGTGATCGCATCTGCAATGGTGACCTTGCCGACGATCAGACCGACCAGCACTTCGCGCGTCGTTGTCACGGTCGCAGCCGGCGCCTTCGCCACCTTGCCCATCAACTGCGTCAGCGTCTCGTTGCTGAGGGTGTGACAGACCCTTTCATCCCGGTCGGTCAGGTTCCAGTTCACCTGCCAGCGCTTGCCGATGGCCCTGGATGAATCCAGCCGCACGGCGATGAAGTCGAACAGGATGTCGGTCGATACCGCCCCCAGCAGGTCGGGGCTGAGGATCGGACGCGGCGGCAGCTTCATCACCCCATGGCGCAGTTCCTGCGCGGCATAGAGGTAG
>CAXBNO010000068.1:0-10184 GCA_963976775.1 uncultured Kordiimonadales bacterium | reverse complement strand
CCGGTCTCCATGCCACCCTTGATGAACTGGACCACACCGCAGCGCATGCCGTGCGCGATGCAGCGGAAGATCATGCCGAAGGCCGCCGTGGACTTGCCCTTGCCCTTGCCGGTATGGACGACGATCAGCCCCTTCTCCCCCGTCTTGGCCGCCATGATCCTGTCGCGGGCGGCCTTCTTGCGCGCCATCTTCTCGCTGTGGCGTGCGTTGACGTCCTGTTCCTCGGTCATGCTGTCGTCTCCTCTGCCTCGGCCCCGCCATTCCCGCGAATGGCATCCAGTCGTGAGCGTACATCGTTGGCGCGCGGGTGCCACATGCCCCGGTCCACCGCCTCCTGCATCCGGTCGGCAATCTCGCGCAGCGCCGGGCGGTTGTTGTCCTCCAGGAACGTCCTGACCTCGTCATCCGCCAGATAGGCGCGCCAGAGCAGGTCGAAGTGGTGGTCGCGCACGGCGTTGGTCGTGGCGGCGAAGGCGAACAGGTAATCCACCGTCGCCGCGATCTCGAAGGCCCCCTTGTAGCCGTGGCGCATGACCCCTTCGAGCCACTTCGGATTGACGGCACGGGAGCGGACAACGCGTCCGATCTCCTCCTCCAGCGTCCGGATCACCGGGCGTTCGGGGCGGGAGTGGTCATTGTGATAGACCGTCGGCGCCACACCCTTCAGATGCTCGACCGTCGCACTCAGACCGCCCTCGAACTGGTAATAGTCGTCCGAATCCAGCAGGTCATGCTCGCGGTTGTCCTGATTCTGCACCACCGCCTCTACCTGCGAAAGGCGCGTGCGCATCTGGTCCGCCGCGCCCTGTCCGGCCACCCCGGCGCCATAGGCATGACTGCCCCAGGCGATGAAGGCGTCGGCCAGATCACCGCGCCCTTCCCAGAGCCGTTCGTCGATCATGGCCTGAAGCCCCGCGCCATAGGCACCGGGCCGTGCGCCGAATATCCGGAACCCGGCGCGGCGTTCCGCCTCCGCCGCATCGGCCCCGTCGGCCAGCAGGGCATCCCGGTCGCGCGCGAAGGCGGCGGCGAGCGGGTTCATGTCCTCCGGCTCCTGCTCCCGCATCACGGCACGGACAGCGGAGTCGAACAGCTCGATCTGGGTCGGGAACGCGTCCCGGAAGAAGCCGGAAATGCGCAGCGTCACATCCACGCGGGGCCGGTCGAGGACGGTCAGCGGCAGGATCTCGAAACCCGTGACCCGGCGGGAGGCCGGCTCCCACGTCGGTCGGCACCCAAGCAGCGCCAGCGCCTGCGCGATGTCGTCACCGCCGGTGCGCATGTTGGACGTGCCCCAGGCCGTCAGGGCCATGACGCGTGGCCAGTCGCCATTATCCTGCAGGTGCCGCTCGATCAGCCGGTTGGCCGACTTCCAGCCCAGCGCCCAGGCGGTCTGTGTCGGCATGGCGCGGCTGTCGATGGAGAAGAAGTTGCGTCCCGTCGGCAACGTGTCCGGCCGCCCCCGCGTCGGCGCGCCGGAAGGCCCGGGCGGGACGAACCGCCCCGACAGGCCGGTCAGCAGGCCGGAGAGTTCCGCCGGACCGCACCGGTCGAGATCAGGTGCAAGGCGGTCATGGATCGCAGCCAGGACTTCCCCGCTCGCCGCCCCCGGCGGAGAGACAGCGTCCGGCTGTTCAAGCAGGTTGATGGCATACAGTTCCAGCCGCTCCACCGTGTCACCGACCGTGCGCCAGTTCTGTGCATCGACCGCCGCCAGAACCGCAGGCCGCGGCCCGTCCCAGGCGTCGCCCATGGTGCAGTCCAGCGGGTCGAAGCCCAGCCCGAGATCGTCCGCCATCGCCCGCAGCAGCGACCCGTTGCCGGTGCCACGCCCTCCGCGCGGCACCCGCGCCAGCGCCAGCAGCAGGTCCCGCCGCTGCCGCGCCACCGGAGAGACCCCGAAGATGTGCAGCCCGTCGCGGATCTGCGCTTCCTTCAGCTCGCAGAGATAATTGTCCAGCTTGGCGAAGGCCGCGTCCTCGTCGTCATCATCCGTGATCGACGCGTCGGTTCCCAGGTTCTCCGCCGCCACCAGCGACAGTATCTCCCGCCGCAACAGGTCCAGCCGCCGCCGGTCCAGCCCGGCAGCGTCATAATATTCATCGACCAGCGCCTCCAGATCCCGCAGCGCGCCATAGGTTTCGGCGCGGGTCATCGGCGGCGTCAGGTGATCGATGATGACGGCCTGCGCCCGGCGCTTCGCCTGCGTCCCCTCCCCCGGATCATTGACGATGAAGGGATAGAGATGCGGCAGCGGTCCCAGCGCCACCTCCGGGAAGCAGGCATCGGACAGGGCCAGTGCCTTGCCCGGCAGCCATTCCAGATTGCCGTGCTTGCCGAGATGGACGACGGCCTGTGCGCCGAAGGTTTCACGCAGCCAGAGATGGAAGGCGAGATAGCCGTGCGGCGGTGGCAGGTCGGGACTGTGATAGGTCTCCTTGGGGTCGATCTGGTAGCCACGGGCAGGCTGGATACCGACAACCACATGGCCAAAGGTCAGTACCGACAGGACGAAGCCACCCCGCGCAGGATCGTGAAACGGATCGCTCTCCGGCGCACCCCAGCGTTCGGTCACGGTGGTCCGGACGGTTTCTGGCTGGGTCGCGAACCAGGTCGCATAGGCCTCCGTCGGCAGCACGACACCACCGGTCCGGCTGGCGCGGTCGGTCAGCCAGTTGGTGGGTCCGGCCAGAATCCGTTCCATCAGCGCGGCACCGTCGCCGGGCGCGCCTTCGACGGCATAGCCCTCGTCTTCCAGCGCCCGCAGCACACGGATCGTGCTCGCCGGAGTGTCGAGGCCGACACCATTGGCCAGCCGTCCGTCCCGGTTGGGGTAGTTCGCCAGCACCAGCGCCAGCCTGCGCTCTGGTGCGGAGGTGCGCCGCAACCCGATCCAGTTCGCCGCCAGCCGGGCGACGAAGGCGACACGGTCCGGCACCGGTTCCGGGCGCACGATGGCGCACTGCACCGCCGGATCAAATGACGCCTCGGCCTTGAAGGCGATGGCGCGGGTCAGGATACGGCCATCGACCTCCGGCAGGGCCACATGCATCGCCACGTCACGGGCGCCCAGTCCCTGCATGGACTCCTGCCAGACCGCTGCCGTGCTGCCCCCTGAAACAAGTTGCAGCACCGGGCAGTCCGCCTGATCCAGCACCGTGCCCGGCATCGCGGCGGAGCCGTCGGCCTCCCCCGGCTTGCCGACGGCAAAGGCGGTCAGGTTGAGCACGACGTCAGGCCTTGCCTCAGCCATGATCCCGCTCAGGATGGCGTTCGAGCCCGCGTCCTTCAGGCTTGAAACAAAGACCGGAACAGCCGCCACGCCCTCCGCATCCAGCGCCGCGATCAGCGCGTCGACAGGTGCCATGGCACCGCCCTGCACGTTGGCGCGGTAGAACGTGATCAGGGCACGGGGACGGTCATCGCTGCGCGGGGCAATGTCCGAGAGCGACGGCGCATCCCGACCCGGCCAGTACAGTCCGGCCCGCAGCAGCGGCCGCGCCGGTTCAGGCAGTTCGCCGCCATCGAGGATCGCACGGCAGGCGCGCAGGAAATTGCGACTGTTGCCCGGCCCGCCCTCCGCCAGCCAGCCCCAGAGGGCGTCACGCACCTCCGGTTCGATCGTCGAGACTGCGGCCAGATCGGCGTCCGACTTCTCGTCTCCCGGCAGGGCAACGAAGGGGATGCCGTTCCGGCGGCAGGTGCGGGCAATCTCCTCGATGGCGTAGGACCAGTAGCCGACGCCGCCGAGGAAACGCCCGACGACCAGTCGGGCACCCGCGACAGTCTTCTCTGCATACAGATCGACCGACATGGGATGTTTCAGGAACCCCAGCGCCGCCAGACGCAGACCGGGCGCACCATCGCCCAGTTCGGCACGCGCCGTGGCCAGCGCCGCGATCTCGGTATCCGCAGCCGTCAGGACCAGCACATCCGCCGGTTCCTGCGCCAGATCGACGGCTTCCTCACCGTCCTCGATCGCTCCCGGCTGGGCCTGAAGCAGATGCATGGCTCAGATGGCCGACTGCTGCAGCGCCCCGGTGATCCGCGCCTGATCCAGACCCTTCTCGCCGATCACGACCAGACGGGTGCAACGTGTTTCATCGGCGCGCCAGGGGCGGTCGAAATAATGGTCGATGCGCGGTCCCACGGCCTGAATCACCATCCGCATCGGCTTGCCCGAAACGGCAACGAAGCCCTTCAGGCGCAGCACATTCTCAGCCGCCAGCATGGCCGAGACGCTGGCGGAGAAAGCCACCGGGTCGGTGATCTGCGGCAGCTCCACGTGGAAGCTGTCGAAGTCGTCGTGATCGTGGTCGATCTCGCCTGCGCGCTCGTGATGCGTCGGGCGGTTGGCAATGTCATCCTCCGCACCGATCCCGAGACCGATGAGAGCCGAAGCGGGCAGCGCGCCCTGCGTCGCCGCGACCACGGGCACACCGGCACGGACGTCGGGGCGAATGAACTCCCGCACCATGTCCAGCCCGCCATCGCCCAGCAGATCGGCCTTGTTGACGATGATCAGGTCGGCACAGCCGAGCTGGTCCTCGAACAGTTCCGACATGGGGGTCTCGTGATCCAGGTTCCCGTCGGCCTGACGCTGGGCATCAAGTGCTGCCTCATCGTGGGCGAACCGTCCGGCGGCGACGGCAGCACCGTCGACCACGGTCACCACACCATCCACCGTCACCCGGGTGCGGATGTCGGGCCAGTTGAAGGCCTTCACCAGCGGTTGCGGCAGGGCGAGGCCGGAAGTCTCGATGACGATATGGTCGGGCGGATTGTCCCGGTCCAGCAGCATGGTCATTGTCGGCACGAAGTCGTCGGCAACCGTGCAGCAGATGCAGCCGTTGGCCAGTTCCACCACGTCATCCTCAGAGCAGGTTTCCTCCCCGCAGCCCTTCAGGACCTCGCCGTCGACGCCCAGATCACCGAACTCATTGATGATCAGGGCGATGCGCCTGCCACCGGCGTTCTGCAGCAGATGCCGGATCAGCGTGGTCTTGCCCGCGCCGAGGAAGCCCGTCACCACGGTCGCAGGAATCCGGGTCGTCCCCAGCTTGTTCACCGTCTGTGTCATCAGTTGCCTTCCCCTTGTGCCGCATGATCCATGCGACGCCATACGTTGCCCGCGATCGCGCCCAGTACACACCAGAATACCGCGGCCATGGCCAGTGAGGCGGTGACGAACTGTGCCGCCAGTTCCGGCGGTACGCCACTGCCACCGCCGTGATGCGGATGCGGCGCACCAATCACGTGTGGAACGATCAGGGCGATGATGCCGACACCGATCAGCACCTGCCGATCCGACAGGAAGATGAGCCAGAGTCCCAGTCCGGTCAGCACGACCGTCAGGAGCCACCAGATCTGACGGGCCTGCACCTCCGCCGCCAGCATTCCCGGCAGTTCCGGCGGCAGGCCGAGGCCCGGTGCCAGCCCGGTGGCGACAAACCCCGCCGCGCCCCAGAGCACCCCCTGGCGCGCCGTCATGCGCCGCCCGCTGAAGGCGATCAGCGCCACCAGCACGAAGGCATAGCCCAGGCCGATCAGGACGGTCATCAGGGAGGTGTAGAAGATCCGTTCGACGCCATCCTGCGGCATCCAACCGTCACCATGGTCATGTGCGCCGTGGTCATGGCCTTCACCATGCGCCGCGGCCGCGCCACCGGCTTCATAGGCTTCGGCGGCCACCACCAGCGGAACTGTCACCGCCTGCTGCAACACAGCCGCGACCAGTCCTGCGAGCACCCCGGCAATCAGGGCGCACGCGAATATGCGCTTGAACATCCCGTATCAGCGATGATCGGTCAGTGACACGGCATGGCGAAGCTGTGGCGGCCATCATGCGCGGCATTGTGCAGGGTGTCCGACTGGGCCATGCCCGCCGCGAACACCAGGAACGTGCCGAGCAGCAGCGCCGTCACCACGGCAGGCAGCGCAGCCATGCGCACACCGGTCGAGCCAGCTTCAGTGGTCTGATCCATCGTCTGGTTGAATTCGTTCATCGTCTCGTTCTCCCTGTCGCCCCGCCGGCGACCATGGTGGGTTTCAAACTTGCGGGCGGCAGGTTTCCTGGCTCACGTCTTGGGCGGCTGTCCGGCCTTCCCGGCCAATCGGGGCCAGTGGCATGTTCGAACATCCTCGACGCATACAGTTGCGGGGGCAGCCACGGATTTGGTCCCTGATGGGTACGCCGAACCGTGTTCCCTTTTCTCATCCGCCCTCCCCTTGTGGGTCAGACGGAACCGTCACGCAGCACTGACCTTACAGGTGCCCCCTGTCCGGCGCAACAATGCGATCAGGGCTTCACGGGGCACGCGCCGTATTGCGACTCCCCGGTGGCCGTGGTCAAGATGCCCCCCGAATGATGATCCGGAGCGGCCTTGATGAAACCCGACACCCTCGCCCACCTGCGCCAGTTGATCACCGACCTGCCGGATGCGGATGATGCGGCAGCGCAGGATGCCGCCGCACGACAGGACAATCTGGTGAAACCGGCAGGATCGCTGGGTCGGCTGGAGGATATCGCGATCCACATGGCGCGCTGGCAGGGGACGGAGCGTCCAACCATGGACCGCGCGCGCACCATCATCTTCGCTGGCAGCCACGGCATGACGAAGCATGGCGTGTCCGCTTTCCCGGACGAGGTGAACGCGCAGATGCTGGCCGGCTTCGGCGCAGGCTTCGCCGCGATCTGCCAGTTGACCAGCGCCTTCGGGGCGGAACTTTCCGTGGTGGATTGCGGCATTGCGACACCAACCGCCGACTTCACCGAGCAGCCTGCGATGGATGAGAACGCCTTCCTTGCAGCGGTGACCATGGGGATGGACGCGGTGCGCGGGACGGAGGATCTGCTGGTCTTCGGCGAGATGGGAATCGGCAACACGACTGCCGCCGCCGCCGTCGCCCTGGCCCTGTTCGGCGGGGAGGCAGGCGACTGGGTCGGGCCGGGTACCGGCGTCGATGATGCGGGCATCGCACGCAAGGCCGACGTGATCGCGCGCGCGCTGGCCACCCACGGCACCGCCCTCGACGATCCCCTGCTGGTCCTGTCCCATGTGGGCGGGCGGGAGCTGGCGGCGATCTTCGGCGCCTGCCTGGCGGCACGGCGGCACCGGATACCGGTCCTGCTGGACGGTTTCATCGTCACCGCCGCCGTGACCCCGCTGCACCGGATCGCGGGCGCGGACGGGCTGGCCCATGCGCTGGCGGCACACCAGTCAGGAGAGCCAGGCCATCAGCGGCTGCTGGCGAAGCTTGGCCTCGACCCCTTGCTGGCGCTGGGGATGCGGCTGGGCGAAGGATCGGGCGCGGCGACGGCACTCGGCCTCGTCCGCGCGGCGCTCGCCTGCCACAATGGCATGGCAACCTTTGCCGAAGCCGCCGTGGCCGGCAGCAAGCAGGATACCTGAACCCTTGAGTGGCTATCACACCATCCTCGGCCCCGATGCCGCACTGCCATGGACAACGCTGGTTCTGGGCGGGGCGCGGTCCGGCAAGAGCAGGCTGGGTGAGCGGCTGGTGCGTGATCATGCCGGTCCGACGACGCCAGTCTATCTCGCTACCGCCGAAGCCTTCGACAGCGAGATGCAGTTGCGTATCGAACAGCACAAGGCCGACCGGGGTCAGGACTGGGTTACGGTGGAGGCCCCGCGCGACCTGCCCGACCAACTGGAAGCCTGTGGCGAGCAACCCGTTCTGGTGGACTGCCTGACACTCTGGCTGAGCAATCTGATGCTGGCGGACATCGCACCGGACGCGGAGATCGCCAACCTGATCGACGTACTGGCGGAGCGCACCGCCCCGACTGTGCTGGTCTCCAACGAGGTCGGGCTCGGTCTGGTGCCGGAGACGCCGCTGGGACGCCATTTCCGCGACTGGCAGGGACTGGCCAACCAGCGGGTCGCACTCTGCGCCGATTGCGTGCTGTTCGTGGCCGCAGGACTGCCGCTGGTCATGAAGCGACTCGGCTGATGCGCGGGCTGCTTGCCAGACTCGACACCGACCTGGCCATCGCGCTTGGCTGGCTGACCCGTCTGCCGACACGCTTTCCCGAAGCCGCCGCCGACCGCAAGCTGGCACAGGCGCTCTGGGCCTTTCCGGTTGTCGGGGCAGTGCTGGCTGCGGCCCTGGCCGCGACCTTCGCGGCGATGATCGGACTGGGTGCCAACGGTCTGCTCGCGGCGGCGGTGGTGATCGCATTGTCGGTGCTGCTGACCGGTGCACTGCATGAGGACGGGCTGGCCGACATGCTGGATGGCCTGGGTGCGCGGGGTGGTCGGGATGCCCGTCTCGCCGCCATGCGCGACAGCCGTATCGGCACCTATGGGGCGCTGGGGCTGATCCTCTTCCTGCTGATCCGTGTCGCGGCCCTCTCCTCGCTCGACGTGCTGGATGCCCTCGCGGCACTGCTGGCCGCTCTGGCGCTGGGTCGGGCCGGCATGGCGGTCGTCATGGCACGCCTGCCCCTCGCACGGGCCGACGGCGCCGCGGCAGAGGCTGGCAAGGCAGATGACAGCGACATGCGAAAGGCATGCGCCATGGGACTGCTGATCGCTCTGCTCGCCAGTGTCATTGGCGGCGTCCCGATCATGCAGTTGCTGCTGGCTGTCGGGCTGGCGGTTGCCGTGGTGCTGGCCATGACGGAAATCGCCCGACGCATGTTCGGTGGCTATTCCGGGGATGTGCTGGGTGCGACCTGCATGGCAGTCGAGACCACTGTCCTGCTGGCATGGAGCATGGGCGCGGGCTAGGCTTGCCCCATTTGACAACCTGGGGAGGACAGCATGACAGGACGGCTTGAGGGACGCGCGGCAATCGTGACCGGCGCGGCAAGCGGCATCGGACAGGCAACGGCAGACCTTTTCGCGCGCGAAGGCGCGATGGTGCTGGCCGTCGATCTGCCCGGCAAGGGGCTGGCGGAAGCCCACGACCACGCCTATGTCACGCCGTTCGAGGCGGACGTGGCAGCCGATGGCGCGGCGGAACGCATCATCGGCAAGGCCATCGAGACCTTCGGCAAGCTGGACATCCTCTACAACAATGCCGGGGTCAGCCGGAACGCGCTGGCCGAGGTCATGACCGACGAGCAGTGGGACATCACCCTCGCCGTCAACCTGACCGGCCCTTACAAGCTGTGCCGTGCCGCGATCCCGCATCTGAAGGAAAGCCCCGCACCGCGCATCATCTCCACCGCATCCGTCATGGCCCGGATGACCGATTACGGTCTGAGCGCCTATTGCGCCTCGAAAGCCGGTGTCGCCGGCATGACCCGTACCCTGGCGCTGGAGCTCGGCAAGTTCGGCATCACCTGCAACTACATCGAACCCGGTGCGATCCATACCGGCATGACCGGGGCCAGCTTCGCCGACGAGAACATCGCCACCATCTGGGCCAAGAAGGCGGCGCTGCGGCGGCTGGGGCAACCCATCGACATTGCCCGTGGTGCACTTTTCCTCGCCTCCGACGATGCGGGATTCGTCTCGGGCCACGGGCTGACCGTCGATGGCGGACTGACCCTGCGGACCTGAACCAGTGATCGAAGCGGATGGGGGGTGAAGCCGGAGGCTGCTGCTCCGACGTGCGTTTCAGTATCGGCTTCGCCGATTCACCCCCATCCCGACCTTCCCCCGTCGAGGAGGAAGGAGCACGCGGTCGTGCCGGACCGATCTGCATTCATGTGCGGCTCCCCTCCCCTTTTTGTCCCGCTGCCATAGATATTCTCCACCCGACTGCCGTGGAGGAACACTGATGGACCGCCCCTCAAGCGATATTGCCTTCACCCCCGCCGTCAAGGCCGCGCAGGCGCGGCTGGGGTCGCGCGATACCTACCGGCGCATGGAGGAAAAGGGCGGCTTCCGCACTGCGCTGACCGAAGACCTGCTGGCCTTCATCGCCGAGCGGGATTCATTCTATCTCGGCACCGTCAGTTCGGAGGGCCAGCCCTATATCCAGCATCGCGGTGGGCCGAAGGGCTTCCTGCGCCTGGTCGATGAGACCACGCTGGGCATCGCCGACTTCGGCGGCAACCGCCAGTACGTGACCCTCGGCAATCTGGCCGACAATCCGAAGGCCTTCATCTTCCTGATGGACTATGCCAACCGCCGCCGCATCAAGATCTGGGGCGAAGCGCAGGTGGTGGAGGATGACCCGGAACTGATGGCCGATCTCGCGATCCCGGATTA
>CAXBNO010000067.1:0-10340 GCA_963976775.1 uncultured Kordiimonadales bacterium | reverse complement strand
GCGCCCGGCGGTGAGTTGGGATTCCACCCGCCCGAAGGGTTCGAACGCCTTCGCGATCTGGGGCTTGTCCATACCGATACCGGTATCCTGGACCCGCAGTTGCGGCCCGGACGGATCGAGGCGCACTTCGATCAGGATCGAACCACCATCATCCGTGAACTTCATGGCGTTCGAGATCAGGTTCAGCATGATCTGGCGTATCCTGAGATGGTCCACCCGCAGCATGACCGGTTCTCTGGAGAGACTGTCGGAGATCAGATCCAGCAGGTGAACGGCAGCACCCCGAATGTCACCCGCATATTCGCGGTACTTCGGCGGGTTCAGGGGGCCCAGCGTCTGATGCATCATCATCTCGGAGAAGCCGATGACCGCGTTCAGCGGTGTCCGGAGTTCGTGGCTCATGTTGGCAAGGAAATTGGTCTTTGCCTGACTGCCCTTCTCGGCCTCCTCATGCGCAAGACGTATCGTCGGTTCCCCCTGCTTGCGTTCGGTGATGTCAAGCAGGATCCCCTCGAAGACAGCCCGCCCGATCCGGTTCAGCCGTGCCCGCATCGTCAGGGACACCCATGTCGCCGACCGGCGCGCGTGCAGGATCCTGAACTCCATGTTCCAGGACGCCTGCGACCTGTCACCCAGTTCGAACCGCTGCCTGACCTCCTCCCTGTCATCAGCATGAACCTGCAGCAGCAGGTTCTCGAGATCACCGACGAAATGGTCCGGCTCCAGGCCGGTCAGATCGCGGATTCCACCATTCCAGTAGTCGAAGGTGAAGCTGCCGTTTGCCCGCTCCTGCCGACGCAGGATCGCTCCCGGAAGATGCTCCGCCAGGCGCTCGAAGCGCGCTTCGCTCTCCTTCAGCTTCAGGCCCCGGTCCACGAACTCGGTCATGTCCGAGAAGACGATCAGGTGACTGCCATCCTCTGTCTGCCTGGCCGTGACCCGGTACCATTCCGACCCGCGGATGCTGAGCATCTCCGCCGCCCCCTGCTTGCGCAGCAGATGCAGGGCCGCCCCGGCCAGATCAAGGCCGATCAGGCCGCTTTCGCTCCGTCCATTGTGGGCTGCGATCATGTTTGCCAGATCGCCAAGGTCCATCAGCCCGCCAGGTCCCTGACGCTGTGTCACTTCAGGAAATATCTGGCGGGCGATGTCGTTGCAGGTGATCAGCCGTTCTTCGGTATCAAAGAGAAAAAGGCCGTCATCCAGTGATTCCATCACCCTGGAGACGTTTTGCCCGACCACCTGCTCCCGCAGTCTGCCTGTTCTGCTGCCGGTCCTTCGACCGAACGGCGTCGCAGCGCCCAGCACCGCAGTCGCGGCAGCGACCCCGGTAGTCGCCATCAACAGCCAGGCACTGTCCTGCGACAGCTCCGTGAAGCTGCTGCTGACAAATACCAGCATCGATGTCGCGAGGCCGGAGAGCAGCGCATAGCTCACGGGATGACGACGCACATATGCCGAAAAGGCAGCGGATACGCCCATGACCTGTCGGAGCGAAGCAATGAAATCAGGCACCGTTTCTTTCCCGCCTTCCGACCTGGAATGGAACCGCAGGCATCGTGATGGGACAAAATTAAGCTTTTGCTAATTACACTTTTATTACAATGACTTGACCCGGCCATAACCGGCCAGGGCCCGCGCCCGGGCAGCCGTGTGATCCACGATCGGCTTCGGATAGTCTTCGCCCAGTTTCACGCCTGCGTCCTGGAGTACGGCGTCAGGTGCGGTCCAGGGGGCGTGGAGGTACTTGTCGGGCAGATCCCGCAGCACAGGCAGCCAGCGGCGGACATAGGTGCCATCGGCATCGAACTGCTGCCCCTGCCGCACGGGATTGAAGATGCGGAAGTAGGGGGCGGCATCCGCGCCGGAACCGGCGACCCATTGCCAGCTCGCGGCATTGTTGGCCAGATCGGCATCGACGAGCGTATCCCAGAACCAGTCCGCGCCATGACGCCAGTGGATCGCGAGATGCTTGATCAGGAACGACGCGACGACCATCCGTACCCGGTTGTGCATGTAGCCGCTGACCCAGAGTTCGTGCATGCCGGCATCGACCAGCGGATAGCCCGTCTGCCCGCCCTGCCAGGCTTTCAGGGCTTCCTGGTCATCGACCCAGGGGAAGGCATCGAAGGACTCGCGCCAGTTGCTCTCCGGCAACGTCGGATAGTGAAACAGCAGATGATGGGCAAACTCGCGCCAGATCAGTTCCGCGCGGAACTTCCCGACCGACCGGGCACCTTCGGCTTCCCGATGATCGAGGGTCTGCCAGATCGAGCGGACGCTGATCTCGCCGAAGTGAAGGTGCGGGGAAAGCCGCGACGTGGTTTCGCCTGCCATCCGGTCGCGTGCCTTCGCATAGCCGTCGAGGGCCTCATCCAGGAACGTCTCGAAACGTCGGCTTGCACCGGTCTCTCCGGGCATCCAGTGTTCTCTCAGGCCGCCCGCCCAGTCGGGGACCGTCGGCTGCAGCGCCCAGCTGTCCAGCGCATCGCTTGCGGGCCAACCGTCCGGGACCGCAAGTGTTTCAGGTGCAGCAAGAGGCTTGTCCGGCGCGCCCTGGCGCAGACAGGCCTTCATGAAGGGCGAGAACACGCGATAGGGACCATTGTCACCGGTCCGGATCGTCCAGGGCTCGAAAGCCAGGTTGCCGGGGAAGCTCTTCACCGTCACACCGGCATCCTTCAGACCGGACTTGATGTCCGAGTCACGCCGGATCGCCAGAGGTTCGTAGAGACGGTTCCAGAAGACGCTATCCGCGCCTGTTTCCCGCAACAGATCCGTCATGGCCTCACCTGCGGGACCGGACCGCAACACAAGCCGACTGCCCTTGCCCCGAAGGCCTTCGTCGAGGGCAACAAGAGACTGGTGCAGCCACCAGCGGGAGGCACCACCCGGTCGCCAGTCCCCGGCGCCACTGTCGTCCAGCACGAAGACCGGAATGACAGGCGCGCCGGTACTGACAGCGGCAGTCAGGGCCGGATTGTCGGCCAGCCGAAGATCCTGGCGAAACCAGACGATTACGGGATTCTTGGTCACGGGGCCCCCGGATGCAGGATCAGGCGGCCAACCGTTCAGACGATCTCCGCGCTGACATCCCCCAGCACACTGTGGCTGTAGGTCAGTTTGGAACCTACGTCCGGGAACCATGTACGGATCACGGTGCCCGTCAGGATCCAGTCGCCAGCCTTGAGGGAACGGCCCTGGGCCGTCAGTTCGTCGGCGAGGAAACGCAGGCTGTTGTAGGGATGACCAAGCGCATCGGCGCCCTTGCCTTCGCCGACCTTCTCACCATTCACACGCAATTCGGCCGTCGCATCGGCGAGCGTGGCCGGATCGAACTCGGTCACGATCTCGCCAAGGATGATCCCGGCGTTCCAGGCGTTGTCGGCGATCAGGTTGAGCGCATCCAGCTTGTCGTAGTCCGCATTGCGGTCGTCCGCGATCTCGAAGGCAGCGGCGCAGGCATCGACTGCGTCGCGAATGGTCTCTTCGCTGAACGGCGCGCCGCCGGCTTCAAGCGATGATCCCAGACGAACGGCAACCTCACACTCGATGCAAACACGGCCAAGCTGGGAGGCGCGGATCCGTGCAGGCGAGTGCTGCAGCTCCGCACCGACAATCGTCCCCCCGACGGGGCGGTCGATACCCACCATCTCCTGCATCTGGGGGGAAGACAGCGCAATCTTCGCGCCCAGAGGCTTCAGGCCGCGCATCTGCATGCGGCGAACGAAGGCATTCTGGACGGCATAGGCCGCCTCGATGCTGGTCGGGGCCAGTTTCGCCGGCAACGCCTCGTAACGCGCCAGTCGGGTGTGCATATCGTCAAGCCAGAGCGCGGCCTGCTCGTTCGTCATCGCATCGCTCATGTGGTACTCCTGCAACGGTTCAAGGCGCGCCCGACCGTTCTCAAACGTCGCTGGTGGGTCAGGCTGCTGTGTGGGGAAGCTTCAACCTAGGCATTGTGCAGACCAGCCGCAATGGGATGTGACAAGACGCCGATGACCGCCTGCCCGCCCGATCGGTGCGGGAATCAGGGTCAATCGAATGTCAGGTCGCCATTCGGCAACGGCGCGAAATAGCCCTCAACAGTCGCGGCATCGATCCCGGACAGGGTCGCGGGCTGCCACGCCGGTGCCTGGTCCTTGTCGATGACGGTTGCACGGGTGCCTTCGTAGAAGTCATGACCGGCAATGACGCGATTCACCATGCGCCACTCCATCCTCATGCATTCGCGGAAATCCCTGGTCCCGCCATCGCGGACCTGTCGGAAGGCGATCTTCAGCGACGTCGGCGATTTGGTGCGCATGATGGCAGCCTGTTTCGCGGCCCACTCCCCGCCGTCGGCGTCGAGCGCGTCAAGGATCTCCTCCACACTGTCGCCCGCGAACAGCCGGTCCAGTTCTGCACGCCGCGCCGCCAGGTCCGAGTCCCCCGGCTCCGAAGCGAATTCGGCTATCACGTCCGTGGCGTCGTCATGACTGCCGATTCCGGCACCCGCCAGCGCATCGATCAATTCCCCCTGACGTTCCGAGGCGATGCAGGCATCGGCCACGCCCGCGTACAGGCTGTCAGCAGCCTTCAGCCGCGCGCCGGTCAGCGCCAGCCAGGTCCCCACGCGCCCCGGTGCGCGGGAAAGAAAGAAGGAACCACCCACGTCGGGGAACAGGCCAATCCCCGTCTCCGGCATGGCGAAGGTCACCCGTTCCGTCGCAACACGATGGCTGCCCGGGATGGAGACCCCGCAGCCGCCGCCCATCACGATCCCGTCCAGCAGCGATATCCAGGGCTTCGGAAAATAGTGGATATCGACATTCAGCCGATATTCATCGTGGTAGAAGTCATAAGGGTACTGACCCCCGGCGCGGCCTTCGTCATACAGCCTCCGGATGTCGCCGCCGGCGCAGAACGCCCGATCCCCCGCCCCCTGAACCACCACGGCCTGAACCGAGTCATCGGCCCGCCACTGCTTCAGCCGCGCATGCAGTTCGACGCACATTTCATGCGTCAGCGCATTGAGGGCCTTCGGCCGGTTCAGCAGGACAGTGGCCAGACCACCCTTCCGGCCGAATTCAATTTCCTGGTCCATCTCCGGTTCTCTCCCCATCCCGGCGCATGGCGCTGTTCACGCCCTGCTCAATCCATCAGCCCGGCCCATTCGGCCTCCCCGCAGATGCCCAGACTGGCGCGAAAGCTCTGCGGTGAATCCAGCTCCAGGTGCCTGATGCGGTATTCCGCGTCCAGTTCCCTGGCGACACGGTTGGCCACTTCCAGGGAAAGGTCCCTGACCAGATCGATCGCATGCCGCTTGTCCCGTGCCTTGCGCGTGATCCGCAACTCGCGCTCGAGTTCCAGCGCACGCTCGATCCTGCCCGGCAGTTCCCGCAACGCATCCTCGTGAATCTGCAGGTGCAGCAGTTCATGCACCCGCACCGCACCGGCGGGACAACTGGTACGCGGATATTCCCCCGGCACATACATCACGGGCGCGACCTTGACCGTTACCGTGATCGTCTCGGGTGAGAAGCAGAAGTTCTTGTACTCATCCGTACCGGACCGAACCTGCGCGCTGGTCCTGATCTCCCGCCCCATTTCAGTGAATCCGAAATGGCGATAGCCGACCGGCAGGGGATCCTGCCGATCAGCGTAATAGTGCAGTTCCTCTGCCGTGTAACGGGCACTGGTCCGCTCTGTCCGCGCCTCGACCTCCACGTTCACCGTTGGCAGTTCACGCGGATTGCGGCAAGGGTCATCATATTGCGCGCTGGCCGGAGAGATCATCAGAGGCAGGATCATCAGAATGGCACCCGCCAGCAGGGAAAGCGGTACCCCGATGATTGGTTTCGCGAAGATCACGTGTTCGCCTCAGCCCTCGTTCACCACAGGATTGACCAGCGTGCCAATGCCGCTGATCTCGACCTCGGTCGTGTCGCCACCCTTCATGTAGACAGGCGGATTGCGCCGGTCACCGACACCGCCCGGCGTACCGCTGACGATGACATCACCCGCCTCCAGCGCCATGAAGCTGCTGATATATTCGATCAGGAACGGCACGTTGAAGATCATGTGATCCGTGTCGGCATGCTGCATGACCTCGCCATTCAGGCGGGTGGTCAGTGTCAGGGTCGAGGGATCGGTGATCTCGTCCGCCGTCACCATCCAGGGACCGAACGCGCCCGTCGCGGTGAAGTTCTTGCCCGGCAGGAACTGGTGGGTATGTCCCTGGAAGTCCCGGACCGAGCCATCGTTGTAGCAGGAATAGCCGGCGACATGGTTCAGCGAGTCGGCCTGGGAAACATGCCGGCCCGGCGTGCCGATGATCACCGCCATCTCGCCCTCATAGTCGAAACGTTCGGAATTGCGCGGCTTCACCATCGCCTGCCCATGCCCGACCTGACAGTTGGCATAGCGCGGGAACAGCACCGGGTAGCCGGACGGCTGACGTCCGGTCTCGATGCGATGATCCTCGTAATTCAGGCCGACGCAGATGATCTTGTTGGGACGCGGAATGACCGGCAGGAAGGTCACGTCTGCCTGGGCGAAGTCATCACCCTGGCCACTGGCAGCCTTCTCGGCTGCCGCCTGCCCCTGACCCTCGATCAGAGACAGGAGCGTCGGGTACTCGGCACCGATCCGACCGCCCAGATCGATCACGCCCTTTTCGGTGGCAACGCCATAGCTGGTCCTGCCAGCCTGTTCGAAAGTCATCAACCGCATGATTGCCCCTCCCAGGAATGTCGTGTCGGTCCCGCCGGAAACCTAGAGAATGGGTCAATGTTTCGCCAGTGCCATTTGCGCCCCGGCTTGCTAGCATCGGCAAATCCGAACCATCTGCAGACCGCCGGGGGAGAGCCCGCCATGACCTATGCCCATCCGATCCCGAACGACCTCGAATCCTTCTGGCTGCCGTTCACTCCGAATCGCCAGTTCAAGAAGGAACCGCGCCTGCTCGTCTCCGCGAAGGACATGCACTACACGTCCGCCGACGGACGGCAGATTCTCGATGGCTCCGCCGGGCTCTGGTGCGTCAATGCCGGGCACGGTCGGCAGAAGATCGTGGATGCGATCACCAACTCGGCCAACACACTCGATTTCGCACCGTCCTTCCAGTACGCGAACCCGGCGGCCTTCGATCTGGCAAACCGGATCAGCGCCCTGACACCTGATCCGCTGAACCGGATATTCTTCACCAACTCGGGTTCGGAGGCGGTCGATACGGCGCTGAAGATCGCCATGGCCTACCACCGCGCCCGCGGTGACGGTACCCGGACACGCCTGATCGGGCGGGAACGCGGCTACCATGGTGTCGGCTTCGGCGGCATTTCGGTTGGCGGCATCGTCAAGAACCGGATGTATTTCGGCTCCCTGCTGACCGGCGTGGACCACCTGCCGCACACCCACCTGCCGGAGCAGAACAGCTTCACGAAGGGGCAGCCCGAACATGGCGCGGAGCTGGCGGATGATCTGGAGCGGATCGTGCAGTTGCATGACCCGTCCACCATTGCGGCAGTGATCGTCGAGCCCATGGCGGGCTCCACCGGCGTGCTGGTCCCGCCGAAGGGCTATCTGCAGCGGCTGCGCGCGATCTGCGACAAGCACGGCATCCTGCTGATCTTCGATGAGGTGATCAGCGGCTTCGGGCGTCTCGGCACCAACTTCGCGGCTGACCGCTTTGGTGTCGTGCCGGACATGATGACCATGGCGAAGGGCCTGACCAACGCTGCCGTTCCCATGGGCGCCGTCGCCGCAAGCGACAGCATCTATGACGCCTTCATGACCGGGCCGGAGCACGCCATCGAGCTGTTTCACGGCTATACCTATTCCGCTCACCCGATGGCCTGCGCCGCCGGCATTGCCGCGCTGGAGATCTATCAGGAGGAGAAGCTGTTCGACCGGGTCGCCGGGCTGGAGAGCTACTGGGAAGAGAAGATCCACACGCTGGCCGACGCGAAGAACGTCATCGACATCCGCAACATCGGTCTGGTCGGCGCCATCGAAATCGCGGCGCGGGACGGTGAGCCCGGCAAGCGCGGCTTCGAGGCGATGATCAAGGCGTTCGAGAAGGGTGCGATGGTGCGGGTGACCGGCGACATCATTGCCCTGTCGCCGCCGTTCATCATCAGCCAGGACCAGATCGACGAGTTGCTGGACCTGGTCCGTGACGTGCTGAATGACCTCGACTGACCATGGCTGACGGATCACCGCAACGCCGCGCCTTCGTCACCGGCGCGACCGGCTTTCTGGGCCTCAATCTGGTCGAGCAGTTGCTGGCGTCTGACTGGCACGTCACGGCGCTGCGGCGGGAGAAGCTGCGCCACCGCGATCTCGACCGCTATCCGGTGACGCAAGTGACCGGTGATCTGCTCGACCCGGACAGTCTTGATGCCGCGGTTCCGAAGGACTGTGATGCCGTGTTCCATACCGCCGCCATGACCTCGGTCTGGCGCAAGCAGGCACCGATCCAGAATCAGATCAACATCGACGGCACGGAGAGTCTGGTCGATGCGGCGCTGAAGAACGGGGCGAAACGGTTCATCCATACCTCCACCTGGAACGTCTACGACTGGTCCAGCGGCGCGATCACGGAAGACACGCCGCAGACCGCCGGGTCATCCTGGATCAACTACAACCGATCGAAGTTCGAGGCGGAAGAGGTGATCCGCCGCGCGGTGACGGAGCGCGGGCTGGATGCCGTGATCCTGAATCCGTCCCACATCGTCGGCCGTTTCGACCGGCAGAACTGGGCGCAGCTCATCATGATGGCCGCCATCGGCAAGCTCCCCGGCGTCCCCCCGGGCTCCGGCAGCTTCGCGCACGGGCAGGCGGTGGCCCGTGCCCACATCGCGGCGGTGGACAAGGGCAGGACGGGCGAGAACTACCTGCTCGGCGGCCCCGACGCGACGTTCCTGGAGTTCGTGCAGACGGTTGCCGACATGGCACGGCAGAACAAGCGCCCCAGGCGCACCGTACCGGCACCGATCATGCGCCTGATGGGCAAGGTCGAAGGACTGATCTCGGCCGCCACTGCAAAGCCGCCGCAGATCACGCCGGAAGCGGTCGCCATGGTGACCGCGCGCGTCCGCATCGCATCCACCAGGGCCATAGACGAACTGGGCTACGAGCCTTCGACCCTGCATACTGCAATCTCGGATGCCTATGACTGGATGCTGAGAGAGAAGATGATCTACGCCTACGGCAAACCGCCTGCGAAGAAGCGGTAGCCGGATCGGCGCAACGGTTGGGGAGGACCGGAACATGCTGCCAGAAGAAACCATAGAGACCTTCAGGCGCGACGGCGCGATCCTGCTGCCAGGCGTCATTTCCAGCGACTGGGTGACACGGGTCCGGGAAGCCATCGAGCGTGACATTGCCGAGCCGGGTCCCTTCTGCCACGGCTACACCCTCGACAACGGTCGCCGGTTTCACGGCAACATGCGGATCTGGGAGAATGACCCTGCCTTCCACGACTATTGCTTCGACTCGCCCCTGCCCGCACTGGCAGCCGACCTGATGGGGGCGAGCCGCATCACGCTGTTCTACGACCAGCTGTTCGTGAAGGAGGAAGGCTCCGACCATCCGACGCGCTGGCACAACGATCAGCCCTACTGGCCGGTGCGCGGGCGACAGGTGATGAGCTTCTGGCTGGCGCTGGACGAGGTGACGGCAGATTCGGGCCGCCTGGAGTTCGTCGCCGGGTCGCACAACTGGGAGCGCTGGTTCCAGCCCGAACCCTTCGCCCCCGGCGGTGCCGAATATGAACGCGGCGAGAACTACGAGGACATTCCCGACATCGACGCCAACCGCGATGCCTACGATCTGATCGGCTGGGACATGCAGCCGGGCGACGTCATCGCCTTTCACGCCATGGCGGTACATGGCGCCGGCGGCAACCACCGCCTCGACCGCCGCCGCCGCGGCTATACCGTGCGCTACTGCGGCGACGACGCCACCTACTTCGGCGGCCCCGGTCCCAATGCCGGCCTGCGCAACCCGAACCTGAATACCGGTGACGACCTGGCCAGTGACCAGTATCCGGTGGTCTGGACGCGGTGAGACGTGGCGGAGGGTGAGGAGGCCTGGAGCAGGGTCGAGCCGCGTGAAACACCTGCCGCACTACTCCACAAACGTCGCCGCCGGACTTGATCCGGCGGCCCAGAAGTGCCGCTCAGGCCTCGGTGAATGGACACCCGGGTCAAGCCCGGGTGAGGCGTGGAGAGGAGTGAGGCGTGGAGAAGGGTGTGGAGGCCTGGAGCAGGGTCGAGCCTCGGGAGACACCTGCCTCATCACCCCACAAACGTCGCCGCCGGACTTGATCCGGCGGCCCAGAAGTGCCGCTCAGGCCT